>NZ_JBEYZD010000036.1:0-90484 GCF_040645895.1 Streptomyces olindensis
CCCCAAGCTCTCGGCTGCGCTCGAGCAGGGAGGTACCCCCATGGCCCCGCTCACCGGCGCTGATGAGGTGCCGTCGGTTCCCTGCGACCTGATCCAAACGACAGGCCTTAGCTCGATCGAGGACGTGGATCCCTGAGCCCCCGATCCACCGGGCAGGCCCGTCAGCGACGTAACCGGGCGGCTGCGGCCAGAATCGGGGTGCCCACGACGGTGGCTGCGGCGCCGAGCGTGGTGTCGGTGGCCAGAATCCATCGGACGGTCTTCATGGCCAGGGTGAGGACTTCGCTGCCGCGCCGGCGCATGCCGGCCTCGAACTGGCCGACGGCGTCGGTGAGGGTGGTGCCGCCGGTGGCGTCGCCGACGTGCTCGAGCAGGCTGGCGGCGTCGCGGATGGCCGCCCCGGCTCCCATTCCGGCGGTGGGTGGTGTGGCGTGGACGGCGTCGCCGAGCGCGGTGATGCGGCCCGCGGGCCAGGGCGCGAGATCTTCCGCGCGGGTGGAGGCGGCGTTGAAGCGGAACCCGGCCACGCTGTGCGGATCGGCACGGGTGATGACCTCGAGCGTGTGCTCGGCCCAGCCCCGCTCGCGGAACCGGCCCAGCAGCGCGGTCTTCAACTCGCCCCCGCGCAGGTCACGCAGGGAATCAGTCGCAGCGGACTCGGGGAACATGGCGCCCCAGATGTAGGTGGGTCCGGTCGTCACCGACATCCGCAGCTCGGGGGCGACGAGCGCGGCGTTGCCGACCGGGTCGAGGAAGCCGACGTAGAGCGCTGCTCCGCGAGGGCCGACCGCCAGCCCCGATCGTGGCCTCAGCCGCCGCTGCTCGCCGGGGCTCAGATCGCGCAGGAGGGTACGGCCGGAGAACCCGATGATGCCCGCCGGGCTGCTGGTCGGGCCTCCCGCCAGGTGGCGGGCGACCACCGAGTGGGTGCCGTCCGCGCCCACCACCAGATCCGCCGAGACCGGCGCGCGGTCGGTGAACAGCACCCGGGGCGCGCCGTCGTCGTCCAGGCCGACGCCGGACACGCTGCATCCCAGGTGCAGACCGTCACCGACCGCTTCGGCCAGCAGCATCCGCAGGGTGATCCGATCGACGTCGACACTGCCGCTGCCGCTGAGGTCGGGCCCATGGCCGAGCAGCCGGCCGCGGCGGTCCCAGAACGCGTCACGCTCGCGCAGCCGCAGCGCCGAACCCGATGCCAGCAACCGCCGCATGATCGTCGGTTCCACCAGATCTCTCAGCGCCGACTGCGCCCGCTCGTCCAGGGTGATGTGGTAGCCGCCCGTCGCCGCCACATCGGTGTCGCGGTCGAACACCGCCACCTCGAACCCCCGACGACGCAGCCCCGCCCCCAGTGCGAGCCCGCCGATCCCGCCGCCGACCACGACCACACGCATCCCCGACCGTCCTTTCCGCCGCTGCTCCCCCGAACAGAGCCGACCCTGTCATCGGTAGTGGACACCGAGTGGCCACCACCGGTGCCAGGGTGGGACGATGGCCAACACCTCACACCGGGCGATAAAACTGTTGTCCCTGCTCGGATCAGGACGGCTGTGGCCGCTGCGCGAGCTCGCCGCCCGGCTCGGGGCCAGCGAACGCACCGTCCGCCGCGACATCGAAACCCTGCGCCGGCTCGACTACCCGATCGCCACCGTCCACGGCCCCGACGGCGGCTACCGGCTCGGCGCCGGGCACACCCTGCCGCCACTGCGGTTCGACCACGATCAGGCCCTCGCGGTCGCGGTGGCCCTGCAGACCGCGCCCAGCACGACGTTCGGCCTCGGAGTCGACGCGGCGCGGGCACTGGCCACGCTGCACCAGGTCATGCCACCCGCGCTGCGGGCCTCCATGGAATCCCTGCGCCTGACGCGGCTACCGAACTACTGGGAGTTCCCAGCGCCCCCCATCGACCCGGCCGACCTCACCGCCGTCGGAACCGCGGTACGCCACCGGCACCTACTCGTCACCGAGACACTGCGCCCCGACGGCACCCGTCCCGAATCCGGCGACCCCGACTTCCTGCCCGCGCACCGCATCGAGCCCCACCACCTGGTCGTCTGGGCCGCGCGGTGGTACCTCGTCGCCTACGACCTCACCGACGGCCAATGGCGTGTGCACCGCGTCGACCGGCTTCGCCCCCGCCCCACCACGCAGAGCTTCGCCGCCCGCAAGCTTCCCGACGACGACCTCGCCCACTTCGTGATGAGCAGCCACGACCGCGGCGACACCCTCGCCGCCTGGCCGTGCACCGGCACCGCTCGGCTCAACCTGCCCGCTCACGTCGTGGCCCGCTGGGCACCAGGCGGCTCCGTCGTCGAACACCTCGACACCGACTACTGCCGGCTCACTCTCGGCGCCTGGTCCTGGGCCGGCATCGCCGGGATCCTCGCGACCTTCGACACCGAACTCACCGACCTCCGCCCGCCGGAACTCGTCCAGGCGTTCCGACGTCTCGCACACCGATGGACCACCATCGTCGACACCGCTCAAGAAGGCCGCCAGTGCGATCCCTGATGCGGCGGCCGGCCAGGTGCCAGGTCACCGAGGCGATCGCGACGGCGGCGGCCCCACCGAGTCGCGTACGACGACGTGCGTGCCCAGCAGCAAATGCTCGTCCGCGGCGCCCGGCGTGCGCTCCAGGGCCGTGCGGACGGCGAGGCGGCCCAGTTCCTCGTAGGGGACGTGGACCGTCGTCAGGGCGGGGTGCAGGTCGCGGGCGAAGGGGATGTCGTCGTAGCCGGCGAGGGAGACGTCGCCCGGCACCGTCAGGCCCGCCTCGTGCAGGGCGGTGAGGGCGCCCGCCGCGACCATGTCCGTCGCGGCCACCACCGCCGTGAACTCCAGGCCGTCCTTGAGGGCTTGCTGCATCAGACGGTGACCGGCGTCGCGCGTGAAGTCGCCGTGCAGGAGCAGCGACGGGTCGGGGGCGATGCCACGGGCCCGGTGGGCCGCGAGGTAGCCGCGCTCACGGCCCAGGGCCGTGGTGTGGTCCGCCCGGCCGCCGAGGAACAGCACCCGGCGGTGGCCCTGGGCGAGGACGTGCGCGACGAGCGTGTAGGCGCCGCCCTCGTTGTCGTACTCGATGACCGTCACCGGCGCGCCCGGGTCCAGCGGTGGCCGGCCGCACAGGACCAGGCGGGAACCGGCCGAGGCGAGGGAGTCGGCCATGCGGTGGGTGCGTTCGCGGTACTCGGGGGTGTCGGCCGTGCCGCCGACCAGGATCACGGCGGCGGCCCGCTGGGCCCGCATCATGTCGACGAACTCCAGCTCGTGCCGGACGTCGCCCTCCGTGCTGCACACCAGGCAGAGGTGGCCGAGCCGGGTCGCCTCGCGCTCCACGCCGTGCGCCATGTGCGCGAACGACGGTCCGGTGATGTCCTCCAGGACGAAGGCGAGGGTGGGCGTGCCGACGCCCGCGATCGCCTTCGCCCGCGCGTCGGCCACGTAGTCCAGGTCCCGGACCGCCCGCATCACCCGGCCGCGGGTCGCCGCGCTCACCGGATAGACCCCGCCGAGCACCCGGGACACCGTCGACGCCGAGACCCCCGCGCGGGCCGCCACGTCCCGGATGGTGCTGCGGCTCGCGTCGCCGCTCTTCCTCGTCATGCCTGTCTCGTCCCTCCCGGGCACCGGTCCGCGCCCACCCCCTCGGGAACTGCGGCAACGCCGTAGCAACCGGTTCCCATCACGGAGGCTAGCAGCGCGGAGGGGAGGGGAGGAGGGGTGTGCGCAGACTGGTGCCGCCCGTCGGCGCCGCCCTACGCCGCCCCCTGCGCCCCGGTGATCCCGGCGATCCCCGCGATCGCCTCCGGGCCTACCCGGCAGCAGCCGCCGATCAGCCGGGCCCCCGCCTGCTGCCAGCCGCGCACCTGGCCGGCGGTGAAGGAGGAGCGGCCGGTCCAGGCGCGCGCCCCGGCGTCCCAGGTCTCGCCGCTGTTGGGGTAGACGACGACCGGCTTGCCGGTGACCCGCGCCGCGGTCGCCGCGGCGGCGTCCACGTCCTCGGGCGCGCAGCAGTTCACGCCCACCGCGATCACCTCGTCCGCGTCGGCCGCCAGGGCGAAGGCCTCCTCCAGCGGCTGCCCGGCCCGGGTGCGGCCGCCCGCCACGGAGTACGTCAGCCAGGCCGGCACCCCGAGCCCGCGCACCGCCCGCAGCAGGGCCGTGGCCTCGTCGGCGTCCGGGACCGTCTCCAGGGCGAGGACGTCGGGGCGGGCCGAGGCCAGCACCTCCAGGCGGGGCCGGTGGAAACGCTCCAGCTCGTCCACCGTCAGCCCGTAGCGGCCCCGGTACTCCGAGCCGTCCGCGAGCATCGCCCCGTACGGGCCGGCCGACGCCGCCACCCACAGGGGCCGGGCGACGCGGGCGCGGCGGGCCGCCTCCCGGGCCAGCTCCACGCTCAGCGCCATGAGTTCGGCCGCCCGGTCGTGGTCGATCCCGTGCTTCGCGAAGCCCTCGAACGTGGCCTGGTAGCTGGAGGTGATCGCCACGTCGGCGCCCGCCCGGAAGTAGGCGAGGTGCGCCTCGGTGACCGCCTCCGGCTGTTCGGCGAGCAGCCGCGCCGACCACAGCTCGTCGCTCAGGTCGTGCCCGGCCGACTCGAGCTGGTTGGACATGCCGCCGTCCAGGACGACCGTCCCGGCGGCGAGGGCTTCGGCGAGGGTGAGGGTGCTCGTCATACGGGTGACGGTAGTCGACATCCGGTGGCGGACCCCAGCCGATTGTGTCCAGTACATGAACAGGTCGCCCAACATGTGGGACGGCGGGTTACGATCACGGCCTCCCCCTCCCCTCCCGCCCGTACAGGAACGCTCATGACCGTCCCCAGCCCCGCCGAGGCCGCCGAACCCGCCGGGCCGGCCGCCGCCCCGGCCGCCGCGCCCGCTCCCCGCCGCACCTTCGGCCTCGCCGCCGCCACGGCCCTCGTCATGGGCAACATCATCGGCGGCGGCATCTTCGCCCTGCCCGCCACCGTCGCCCCCTACGGCACGGTCAGCCTGCTCGCCTTCCTCGTGCTCTCCGTCGGCGCCGTGCTGCTCGCGCTGCTCTTCGGCAGGCTGGCCCGGCGCAGCCCGGTCACCGGCGGGCTGTACGTCTACCCGCGGGACGCCTTCGGCGAGTTCGCCGGGTTCCTGTCGGCCTGGTCGTACTGGACGATGTGCTGGGTCAGCATCGCCGCCCTGGCCGTGGCGGTCGTCGGCTACGTCGACGTCCTCATACCCCTGCACGGCGACCACACCCTCCAGGCCGCCGTCGCCCTGGCCGCCCTGTGGCTGCCGGCCGCCGCGAACTTCGCGGGGACGCGGTGGGTCGGCGCGGTGCAGGTGGTCTCGACGGTGCTGAAGTTCGTGCCGCTGCTGCTGCTCGCCACGGTCGGCCTGTTCTTCGTCGACACGGACAACTTCGGCCCGTTCAACGCCTCCGGGCAGAGCGTCACCGGCGCGCTGGCCGCCTCCGCCGCGCTGCTGCTCTACAGCTTCCTCGGGGTGGAGTCGGCGGCGGTCAGCGCGGGCGAGGTCCGCGACCCGGAGCGCACGGTCGGCCGGGCGAGCGTCCTCGGCACCCTCGCCTCGGCCCTGGTCTACGTCCTCGGCACGGTCGCCGTCTTCGGCCTCGTCCCGCACCGCGAACTCGTCGACTCCGGCGCCCCGTTCGCCGACGCCGTCAACGCCATCACCGGCGGCGGCTGGGGCGGCACCGCCATCGCCCTGGTCGCGGTCGCCTCCATCACCGGCTGCCTCAACGGCTGGATCCTCATGGCCGCGCAGATGCCGTACGCCGCCGCCCGCGACGGCCTCTTCCCCGCGCCGTTCGCCCGCGTCGGCAAGGGCGGCGTCCCCGGCTTCGGCGTGTGGGCCTGCGCGGTCCTCGGCACGCTGCTCATCGCCCTCAACTACACGGCCGGCCCGGACACCACCTTCCGCGTCCTCGTCCTGATCACCACGTTCACCGGCTGCGTGCCGTACCTGCTGTCGGCGGCGGCCCAGCTGTACTGGCTGGCCCGCGGCACCCGCGACCGGGTCCGCCCCGCCGGACTCGCCCGCGACCTGACCGTCGCCGTCCTGTCGTTCGGCTTCTCGTTCTGGCTGATCGCGGGCGCCGGGTACGCGGCCGTCTACCAGGGCGTGCTGTTCCTGTTCGCCGGGATCCCGGTGTACGTGTGGCTGCGGGGGCGCGGGGACAGGAGCGAGGCGTCGGCATAGCATCGGGGGATGCCCGAGGTCGCTGCCCCGCAAGCCGAAGTACGTGAGGTCCTGGGAGTCCCGGCGGACGAGGCGGTGTTCGACCCGCTCCCGCACAACCCGCTGAACGGGGTCACGGCCGGGGTGTGGCGCGTCACCGGCGGCGGGCGCTCGGCCGTGCTGAAGGTGCTGACGCGGACGAAGGAGACCGGCGTCTCCTGGGCGGCGTCCAACGACCCCCGCCACTGGAACTTCTGGCGCCGCGAGGCGTACGTCTACCGGTCCGGGCTCGCCCGGGTCTGGGAACGGCACGGCATCCGCGCGCCCCGGCTGCTGGAGTGCGCCGAACGCCCCGGCGGCGACGTGGCGCTGTGGCTGGAGGACGTGCCGGGCGAACCGGCGACGACCTGGCCCCTGGCCCGGCACGTCGAGCACGCCCGGCGCCTCGGCGCGGCACAGGGCGAGACCGGCGCGGGGGAGGACCTGCCGTGGCTGTCCCGGCGCTTCCTGCGCGACTACACGGCGGGGAGGACGACGGGCGCGGCCCTGCTCGACGACGACGAGGCCTGGCGGCACCCCCTGGTCCGCTCCCACTTCCCGCCCGGCCTGCGCGAGGACATGGTCCGGCTCCACCACGACCGCGAGTGGTTCCTCACGGTCATGGAGTCCCTGCCGCGCGCCTTGAGCCACCTCGACCAGTGGCCGGCGAACCTCCGCTCCGGCGGCCACGGCACCGGCGTCCTGCTCGACTGGGCCTTCGCCGGCGACGGCGCCCTCGGCGAGGACCTCGGCAACTACCTCCCCGACACCGTCTTCGACCACTTCGTCCCCGCCGCCGAGCTGCACGGCCTCGCGAAGTCGGCCTACGACGCGTACGTGCACGGCCTGCGCGAGAGCGGCTGGCACGGCGACGAGCGCCTCGTACGGCTGGCCGTGTGCGCCTCCGCGGTGAAGTACGACTGGCTCACCGCGCTGATGCTGGCCCGGGCGGACGAGGAACCGGTCGGCTACGGCGGCACGGGCACGGTCGCCGCCGCCGTACGCTACCGCGAACGGGGCCTGACCCTCGCCTTCCTCGCCGAATGGGCGGCCGAGGCACGGCTGCTGGCCCCGCAACTCGGCTTCCCGGAGGCACCGAGCGGCCGCTGAGGCTGCCGCGGTTCACACCTGCGTCGGGACGTCCACCGCGCACCGGACGTACGACTCGGCGCGGTCCTCGGCCGCCGCGGCCCACTGCCGCCGGTCGAGTTCGTAGCTGACGACCGCGTGGCCCCGGCTCTCGCTGCGGCCGGTCTTCGTCATGCCGAGCCGTTCCATCACGCGGAAGGACTGGTGGTTCTCCTGCTGCGCCACGGCGAACAGGACATCGGTGCCGACGTCGGTGAAGGCGAAGTCCCGGCACGCGCGCGCCGCCTCGGTCGCCAGGCCCCTGCCCCAGTGCTCCCGAGCGAGGAGCCAGCCGATCTCCACCTTCCGCAGGGACGTCCCCTCGTCGCAGTGGCGCAAGCCCACCCTGCCGATCAGCCGGCCGGACGACCGCTCCTCGACCGCCCACCAGCCGTATCCGTGCACCAGCCAGTGATGTCGCATGCGCTCGATCTTCGCCGAGCTCTCGGCCGTGCTCAGGGGCTTTCCCTCCGGCATGTAGCGCATGACGAGGGGATCGGAGCAGATATCCGCGTACGCCTGCCGGTCCTCGGACCTCCACTGACGCAGAAGCAGACGGCTGGTCACCAGATCCATGACAGATTTCCCCTCGCGCTCGACGAACAGCCCGGCGGTCCGGGCGGCTGCGGTGTGGGTCACGAGTTGTACCAGTCAGGGCGGCCGCGACTGGCCCGTTCCGTCGGGGCGCACCCGCTGGGAAGCGCCGCGCTCACTCATTTCCAGTACCTCCATGGGGTTCCAGCAGTCCCTCACCGCGCATGTCCTGTACGGTCGCGCGGATGGCCCGCACGGCGTGCTGGACATGGGCTTCCCCGTGCGCGGCGGAGACGAAGTTCATGTGGTTGGGCAGCAGGAGGACGCCGTGCCGCACGAGGCGCGCGTAGAAGTCCGTGCGCTCGGTTTCCGCGACGTTCCGGAAGTGCAGGTACGGCATGCAGGGCCAGTGGTAGGGAACGGCGGCGATCCGGTCGTCGAGCCCGTCGCTCCGCAGCGCCGCGTTGACCGCGTCGATCAAGGCCGTTCCCGTGCGTTCGAGCCGTTCGTGCACCTTCTCCTCGCGCAGCACACGCAGGGTCGCCGACGCGGCGGCGACGGACGTCAGTTCGTTGCTGAACGTGCCACGGATGCGCAGCCGCCGGGACTGGGCGGTCAGGCTGGGGTCCGCCAGCACCACCGCGAGCGGCAGCCCGTTGGCTATCGCCTTCCCGAGGACCAGGACGTCCGCGGTCACCCCGAGCCGCTCCTGCGCACCCCCGGGGCCCAGCCGCAGACAGGTCTTCGACTCGTCCAGGACCAGCAGCGCCCCCACCTCGTGCGCCGCTTCGAGCACCCGTTTCGCGCTGTCGGCCAGCGGCAGCGGGAGTTCCACCGGATCCACCACGACCGCGGCCAGGTCCGGCGTGGACCGGACGGTCTCCACCAGGTCGTCCACCTCGTCGCCGTGCCACACGCGTACGGCCGATCCGTAGATGCCGGGAACACCGAGGGGCCGGGCCGAGCGCCGCTGGGAGTGGTCGAAGCGGTGCCAGTTCACGTGGGGGCTGATCACCTGGTCGTGCCAGCCGTGGAAACCCAGCCGCAGGACCAGGTCCCGGCCGGTGCGGTGCCGGGCGAGCCGCATCGCCGCGCCGACCGCCTCCGAGCCGGTCTTGAGCAGCAGCGCCCCCGACTGCTCGGGGAACAAGCCGGACAGCGTGTCCAGGAAGTCGCGCAGGGGCCGGCCCGCCGCCGGGTAGAGCGTTCCGGACCGGAGCTGCCGGTACACCTCCTCGGCCACGACCGGATGGCCGTGGCCCAGGACGACCGGCCCGTATCCGCACACGAAGTCGGTGTAGCGCCGTCCCTGGAGGTCCCACAGGTCCGCGCCGCTTCCCCGCGTGAAGACGATCTCCTCCAGCGAGGGCAGTGAACGGGGTGTCGCCGGGTGGAAAGGGTCTCGCGTCACAGCCACAGGTCTCCGATCTCACGGAAGAAGGGACGCGTCCCGAATTTGACGCGGTAGAGGTCCCGGGCGCGGCTGGTGGACTTGCTCAACTCCTCGTCGGGGATGTGGTGCAGTTCGTCCAGGCTGATCCAGTGCAGGCTCTCGGTGCGCTGCAGATCGGTCGGGGTCGGACGGCCGGCCGTCAGACGGCAGAGATACGAGACGACGATCCAGTCCTGCGGCTCCACGTCCCGTTCGACGAACCGGACGGGACGGGCTTCCAGCAGATAGTCGACGCTGACCCGCACCCGGCCGCCGATCTCCTTGCCGATGTGGGCCTGCAAGCAGGCGATCAGATCCTCGTAGGCGCCGATCTGGCCTCCCACGCCCTCGAGTTTGCCGACCTCGTCGCGGCTCGCCGGGCCCCTGCGCTGGAGCAGCATCCGGCCCTTGCGGTCGAAGATCAGTGCTTCGACGGCGATCCGGTACCCCGTGGGGTCGTACTCCAGGTCCCGCAGGTGCGCCTTCAACGCGGTGAGGGTCCGGATGAGGTGCGGTGCGTGCCGGACGGGCTGTGCGGGTGCCGCTGCCGCCACCTGGGCGGCGACGGGACGGGTCCAGGTGACCGCGTAGTGGTCGACGGGCTGCGCTCCCTTGGACTCGACGAAACGCGCGTCGGCGTGCCAGGCGCCGGAGGGTTCCGACTTCGCCCTGCTCTGCACCCGCATGCCGGTGTCGGACAGGGTGAGGATGTTGTACTGCCACGGGTAGCCGCGGTGGACGTCGGGGGAGCCGAACGTGCCGGCCCCGACGATGCTGATGTGCCGTCCGTCGGGCGCGATGTCGTAGCGGAAACTGTCGGAGTGAGCCTTGTGGACGTGGCCGTGCAGCAGTGCCCGGAAACCCGCCACGGCCATGCGCTCCAGCACCGACGGGTCCTGGATGCACCCGTCGCCCCGCACCGGGTGGTGCCACACGGCCAGCTTCACGGTGTCGCGGATCTCGGGACGGGTGCGCAGCAGATGCAGGGCGCTGTCGATCGCCCCCGGCCGGATGCTGCTCCGGTCCGGGTGATGGTGGTCCGTCGTGTAGGCCGAGTTGAGACCGACGAGCGTCACTCCGACGTTGGGCGGCGAGACCACCTGCACCTGCTGATCCGGGTCCGTGGGGTAGGGGCTCCCCGTGGCCTGGTGGAAGAAGTCGGCGAACCGTGCGAACCGCCGGGCGTAGGCGGCTTCGTCCGTCACCACCTCGACGTAACGGGGATTCTCCCGGTAGGCGGAAACGTACCGTGCGGGCGCGTCCGCCGCCTTCATCACCTGGTAGGCGTCCTGGGACGTCATCCAGTCCACGTCGTGATTTCCCGGCGTGATCAGCAGATGACGCCGATCGATGCCGAATTCACCGATCAGTCGGTTCAGAAAGAGCAAAGCGGCGTCGTATTCGCCTTCCTGCGCCTTTTCCGCGATGTCGCCGGAGAGGACCAGACAGTCTATGGCCTCGTAGGCCAGCTCCCTACTGAGGTCCTCCGCTAACTGGTTGAACCACATGGTTGCGGTCTCCCGGCTTCCGAAGTGAAGATCCGAGAGGTGAACGATTCGCACGTGGCCCCCCATTGATATGCGCAACGCCCGCTTGCGGGTCGACGAAGTCCCGGATGCCGTCGAAAAGCCGGTACACGGTGAGTTCGTCGTCGAGTGACGGACCGATCTCCCGTACCCCGGCGGCAGCGGAGAGGAAGGCGTGGAGTTCCCGCTCGTAACCTGCGGCGCGGAATCCGCCGTCGAGCGTGCGCGGTATCCACTGTTCCTCCAGGCGCAGGCCTTCCGGATGGCCGGTCCGCGTGCCCGCGTCCGCGCTGTAGCGCAGCGTGCGCGCCGACTCCACGCGGATCACCCGGCCGGCGTCCGTCACGAGACACGCGTTCAGTTCGAAGCGTGGCGAGCCGGTGGCGACGATGACGTGCGCGGACCGGTCACCGGGAGCGGACAGCGTCAGTGACAGCACGGCCGACCCGTCGCAGAGTTGGTGGAAGACCGCGTGGGTGAGGGACAGCTTCTCGAAACAGGTGGACACCAGGTCCAGAGCGTGGATGGCGTGGGTCAGCAGCAGAGCATCGAGAGTGCCCAGCCCCCAGCGTCCGCCCCGCGGCCCGGAGGCCGTGTAGGACAGGGACATCGAGATCACGGAGCCGAATTCCGGGCGCATGAGCAGCGCCTGGAGGCCGATCCAGGCGTCCGAGTGCCGCAGGTTGTGTCCGACCATGCTCACCAGCCCGGCGTCCCGGAAACGCTCGGCGAGCCACTCGACCTGGTGCAGGGAGACCGCCGGCGGTTTCTCGACGAATGTGTGCACGCGGTGGTCGGCGGCCAGGGACAGGGCTTCCACGTGCATCGACGGCGGGCCCGCGAGGACGACGGCATCCAGGTCTTCCGCGCGGAACATGGCCGACGTCGAGTCATATGCCGCGGGTATGCGGAATAACTCCGCCGCTGTGTGCGCTTTTTCCCGGTCCAGGTCGCATACCGCCACAGGAGTGCGCCCCAGCGAGGCCAGAGTGGGAAGAAGAGTCCCCGCGCCGTGTTCGCCACATCCCACGAGTCCCACACGCAGACTTTCAGCGCTCATGCACATCCCCCCACGTCGGCGCATCCGTGACTTCATTGATGCGCGGGAAGGGTGATCGTCAAACTGCGCCCCTGCACAATGGCGATTCGCCGAATATCGGAATCACGCGTTCCCGGTGGCGGGATTTCCGGAGGTTCACCGCCGGGCCCGGACCGCGTGGCGTCCGCCCCGTCGCCTGCCCCGGCCCCGCCGGGTCGCCACCGGTACGGCGAGGCTGACCGCGAGGGCGAGGCCGAGTGCGTAGGGCCACCAGCCGAAGCCGACGGTCTCCGACGCGCCGGCGGTGCCGGGAGGAAGCCCTCCGGATCCGGCCGCCGCGCGTGCGGTGGGGGAGGGGCTCGGGGCGGTGACGGCCGTCAGGGCGACGTCGTTGCCGTCGCCGGCCCGGTAGCTGATGCGGTAGGTGGTGTCGGCCAGTTTCAGGCGGGCGCCCTCCGCCAGGCCGGTGAAGGTTCCCGCCGGTGCGCCGCGGCCCGTGTGGTCGATCACGGTGATCTCACGGGCGGGTCGCTTCCGCCCGGGGTCCCCGGCGGCCGACAGGTCGAGGTCCCCGGCCAGCCGGACCGCCCCCGTCACCTTCAACGGCCTGTCCCGCAGCACCAGCGAGCCCCGCGCGCTCTGCGTGTAGGAGCCGTCCACCGTGAGGCCGGTCGTGACCGTGCCGTCGCTGCTGACCGGGCCGCGCACCGTGCCCCGGCCGGTGAGGGACCTCGCCACGTGCAGGCCCGCCCCGCCCGTGTCCAGCCGGGCCGCGGCCGACGTGAGCCGGATCGCCTCGCTGCGGTCGAGCGTGGCGCCCCGGCGCAGGGCCAGCGTGCCCCGGGTGACGGTGGTCGTCCCGGTGTACGTCACCGCGCGGCCCGTCAGTGTCGTCGTGGCGGCTCCCGACTGGGTGAGCGAGCCGCTGCCCCTGACACGGGACAGGGTGAGGGGCCGGCTCGCGTTGCGCAGCACGAGGGAGCCGTGGTTGACGACCTCGTGGTGGGGGCCGCGGGTGTACAGCCCGCTGTCGCCGCCCCGCTTCCCGCTGCCCAGCCGCAGCACCGCGCCCTTCTCGACCGTCGTCGAGCCGTCGTAGTACTGGACAGCCGCGAAGGTCACGTCGTTGCCGGGGGTGCCGGCGACGACGACGTCCCCGGCGCCGGGGGCCGCCAGGGTGTCGTGGAACCTGCCGCCGCCGATGGGGGCGCCCAGGGTGACCGGGCCGTTGTAGTCGAGGGTGAGGCGGGAACGGGAGCGGGCCGCCAGCAGGTTGATGTAGACCGTGTCGGCGGTGCCCGGCATGAAGATCCGGTTCGTGGTGCCGTCGCCCCACTGGACGTTCGCGCCCTTGATGTTGGTGCCGCGCTTGTTGACGTTCTTGCGGGCGGGCGTCCAGTTGAGGGCGGGGTCGCTGAGCGACGGGTCGGTGTCGCCGCCCCGGTCCGACCAGCTGTACTGCCCGGTCAGGATCACCTTGCCGCCCGGCCTGGACTGGACGTTGATGTCGCTGCCGTACTCGCGCTGGTAGAAGTCCATGCCCAGGGTGACGGTCTGCCCCAGCGGGGTGTCGACGGTCCAGGTGCCCTGGTTGAGGACCTTGCGGACGCGGGGCAGGGCGGTGGCGTACTCCGGGCGGCCGGCGTTCAGCTGGGTGCCGTTGTCGATGACGCCGGAGAAGGAGTGGGTGCCCGACAGGTCCCAGGTGCCCCACAGGAACCTCGGCTGGGTGATCAGCCCCGAGCCGCTGATGGTGCCGAGGTTGTAGGCGCTCGTGAGGGACAGCCGGAGGGTGCCGTCGACCCGGATGTTGTCCTGGTTGAGGCGGAACGCCGGGGTGTCGTACGGGAAGTGGCCGATCAGGCCGGCCGTACCGCCGTCGCCGTACTGGAGCGTCGCGCCGTGCGCGACGGTGACCGCGGGCGGGTCGGGGCGGGTGACGGTGACGTACGGGTGGTTGCCGCCCCGGGTCCGCACCTGCTGCCGCTGCCGCGACCGGGGGAGCGTGAAGTCGCTGTCCCTGGTGAGGACCAGCGTCCCGGTGCCGCGCACGGTGAGCGTGCCCTCGCCCCGGAACACGCCGTCGTAGGTCGTCGTCCCGGGCGGCACGGTGACGACCGTGTCACCGGTGAGCGTCACGTCCCGGCCGGCCAGCACGTCGGCGGTGGCGTCCCGGGGCCCGGCGGCCACCGCCGGGGGAGCGGTGAGCAGGGACGCGACCGCCGCGAGGACGCCCGCGGCCGCTGCTGTGGTGTGGGTGAGGCTGTGCACGTGACCGGAGACGGATCGCGGCGCACGCCGATAACAGAAAAGTTCCTACGGCCGCCTCGGCCGGAGCAGCGCCTGGGCGACGATGACGCGCTCACCGTCGAAGGTGACGGCGGGGCCGCCGTGCAGTTCGTAGCCGAGGTCGAGCGCCTCGCTCACACGGCGGCAGAACGCGGCGTCGTCCGGTCCGGTCAGGACCCGGTAACGGGGCAGATCGTCGGGTGGTGTGCTCACAAGGAGCAGGATCTCAGACTCCGTTGGTCCCGTCAGACCCGTTGACCTCCTCGTGTCACCCCCTTACCTTTTCGGCGTTCGTAATGACAGATGGTGTTCGAAATGTCAGACGACACATCAGACAACGCCGTGTGTCCCCCAGTGAGAGGCAGGCCCCTCCGCATGAGCCGCGACCACGCTCTGCCCGAACCCCCCAGTCGCAGACTGCTGCTGAAGGGCGCCGCAGCCGCCGGTGCCCTCGCCGCCGTCCCCGCCGTCCCGGGCGTGGCCCAGGCGGCCGCCCCGGCCGGGCCCCCGAAGCCGGCCCCCTTCGTGAACCCGCTCGTCCGCAACCGCGCCGACCCGCACATCCACCGGCACAAGGACGGCTTCTACTACTTCACCGCCACCGCCCCCGAGTACGACCGCATCATCCTGCGCCGCTCCCGCACCCTGAACGGCCTGGGCACGGCGGCCGAGTCGGTCATCTGGCGCGCCCACCCGACGGGCCCGATGGGAGCCCACATCTGGGCGCCCGAGCTGCACCGCATCGGCGGCAAGTGGTACATCTACTTCGCCTCCGCGCCCGCCGAGGACGTCTGGGCCATCCGCATCTGGGTGCTGGAGAACGCCCATCCCAACCCCTTCAAGGGCACCTGGGTGGAGCGGGGCCAGGTCAAGACGGCCTGGGAGACGTTCTCCCTGGACGCCACCACCTTCACCCACCGCGGCACCCGCTACCTCGCCTGGGCGCAGCACGAGCCCGGCATGGACAACAACACCGGCATCTTCCTGTCCGAGATGGCGAACCCCTGGACCCTGAAGGGCCCGCAGGTGCGGCTCTCCACCCCCGAGTACGACTGGGAGTGCATCGGCTTCAAGGTCAACGAGGGCCCGTACGTCCTCAAGCGCAACGGCCGCCTCTTCATGACCTACTCGGCCAGCGCCACCGACTCCAACTACTGCATGGGCCTGCTGACCGCAGACGCGGACAGCCACCTGCTGGACCCCATGAGCTGGACCAAGTCGCCGGTCCCGGTCTTCACCAGCAACGACACCACCAAGCAGTACGGCCCCGGCCACAACTGCTTCACGGTCGCCGAGGACGGCCGCACCGACGTCCTCGTCTACCACGCCCGGCAGTACAAGGAGATCAACGGCGACCCGCTGAACGACCCCAACCGCCACACCCGCGTCCAGAAGCTCGGCTGGAAGGCGGACGGCACCCCCGACTTCGGCATACCGGTCGCCGACACGGCCACGGCAGGTGAATGACATGAGACGCGCGTACGCCACCCTCCTCGCCCTGTGCCTCGCCCTGTTCGGGGCCCTCGCCACCGCCGGCCCCGCCCAGGCCGCGCCCCAGACGATCACCAACGGCACCCAGTTCACGGACGCCTCGGGCAGCCCCGTCCACGCCCACGGCGGCGGGGTCCTCAAGGTGGGCTCCTACTACTACTGGTTCGGTGAGCACCGCAACGCCGACAACACCTTCCGGTACGTCGACGCCTACCGCTCGACCGACCTGAAGAACTGGGAGTTCCGCAACCACGTCCTGACCGAGGCCAGCGACCCGGAGCTGGCGACCGCCAACATCGAGCGGCCGAAGGTCATGTACAACGCGTCCACCGGCAAGTTCGTGATGTGGATGCACAAGGAGAACGGCACCGACTACAGCGAGGCCCGCGCGGCCGTCGCCGTCTCCGACACCGTCGACGGGAACTACACCTGGAAGGGCAGCTTCCGGCCGCTCGGCCAGCACATGTCCCGTGACATCACGGTCTTCACCGACACCGACGGCGCCGGCTACATGATCTCCGCCGCCCGCGAGAACTACGACCTGCAGATCTACCGCCTCACCGCCGACTACACCGGCATCGCGAGCCTGGTCGCCAACCCCTGGCCCGGCGGCCACCGGGAGGCCCCCGCGCTGTTCAAGCGCAACGGCGTGTACTTCATGCTGACCTCGGGCGCCACGGGCTGGAACCCCAACCAGCAGCAGTACGCCACCGCCACGAACATCGCCGGGCCCTGGTCGGCCATGAAGAACATCGGCGACGCGACGACGTACGGCTCGCAGACCGCCTACGTGCTTCCCGTGCAGGGCAGTTCGGGCACCTCGTACCTGTACATGGGCGACCGCTGGGGCAACTCCTTCGGCGGCACCGTCAACGACTCCCGGTACGTGTGGCTGCCGCTGACCTTCTCCAACGCGACCACGATGTCCATGTCCTGGTCGCCCGAGGTGACCGTTGACACGGCCGCCGGGACCGTCTCCGGCACCAGCGCCACCTACAACACCCTGATCGCCCGCCACTCCGCCCGGTGCGCGGACGTGACCAGCCAGTCGCTCTGGCAGGGCGCCCAGATCAAGCAGTACGACTGCAACGGCGGCAACAACCAGAAGTACTGGTTCAAGTCCGTCGGAAGCGGTTACTACCAGCTGATGGTCAGGAACAGCTCGCTGTGCGTGCAGGAGAACGCGAGCACGGTCACGCAGGAGAACTGCAACGCCTCCGCCACGAGCCAGCAGTGGTCGCTGACCACCACCGGCTCGTACGTGAACGTCAAGTCGCGCGCGAGCGGCGAGTGCCTGGACGTCAACGGCGGGTCCACCGCCAACGGCGCCGCCGTCATCACGTACACGTGCAACGGCGGCACCAACCAGCAGTGGACGCGCGGGACCTGACCGGCGCTAGGCCAGCAGGTCGATCGCGTCGATCGCGGTCCCCGCGCTGAGGAACCCTGTCGTGCCCGACCCGCTCACCACGTCGATCCTGAGCACGTTGTACTGCCCCGTGTCCGTCTTCCAGGCGGACGCGGGGACGCTGTACGTGAACGTGTGGTTGTTGCCGCGGTAGGAACCGTTGGTCAGCGACCGGGTGTTCGGCTGGGCGGGCGGGGAGGGGACGGCCGAGGTCCAGGTGTCGTTGACGGTGACCTGGGGCCGGCCGTTCGCGTACGCCGTCGTCACGCCGATGCGCAGGGTGTGCGCGGCGGCGGCCTGCGCGGCGGTCAGCCGGAAGTACACGAGGATGCCGCTGTTGACGTCCTTCCACAGGTAGCAGGGGAAGGCCGCCGTCTCGCCGTCGCCGATGACGACGTTCCCGGTCCAGGACGCGGCCCGCACGTCGGAGGGATGCGCGTACGTCATCAGGTCCGCGTTCTTGAACCCGGCCGGTGTGCCGTTCCAGTCGCCGATCCGCCAGATCGCGCTCGCCTTCGACGGGTCGTTGGAGGACGGGATCGCGATCGTGTTCAGGGTGGTGGTGGCACCCGCCGACACGTTGACCGAGGTGGTGTACACGGCCAGTTCGCCCTTGTGGACGGTGAGCGTGTACGTCCCCGGCAGCACACCGGCGAGGGAGAACCAGCCGTCCGAGGAACGTGCCGCGCCCCAGTACTGGGCGGCGGGGTTCGCGAGCCCGACCGTGTACGGATACGCCGTGTCCCGCCCGGAGATCCCCACGCCGGCCACCTTGCCCCGGCCGCTCGCCGGCACGTATCCGGCGATGCCGAGCGCGTCGGCCCACGGCGTGGTCAGCGTGCCCGGGTAGAGGGCCGAGGAGGGCGCCCCGCCGTCCGTGAAGGCGATGACGTACGGGCCCTGAAGGCCGAAGCGCTGGTCCTCGGTCTGGTTCTGGCCGTAGTGGAGGATCTCGTACAGGCCGCCGCCGTCGGCGCTCTGGTGGCGCAGCAGCGAGCGGTAGAAGGGGCCGCCGGAGGCCTTCTCGTGGTTGCTGCGCACCATCCACAGGCCGACGCCGCCCGCCGACCAGCCGACGTAGTCGTAGTCCATGATGCGCCGCTTCGAGAAGTGCTTCGAGCGGGTCTGGCCGTCGGACTTCCGGAACACGTCCGAGGCCTCGATGGCGGTGGGCGCGTATGTGTAGGAGTCCGGCTCGTCGTTGAGGAAGGCGCCCTTCTTCACGCGCACGATGTACCGGGTCGCGGAGACGGACGTGTCGGCCTTGTTCGTCCACAGGTAGACGTTGTTCTCGCCGCCGCGGGCCGCGTAGTAGTGCCGCAGCGTGCCGTGCGTGACGGAGACGAGGATCGTGGAGCCGGACTGCCTGATGCTCACCGCGGAGGCGCCGAGGCCGGACTCGATGTGCGAGTTCATGCCGCCGTAGCCCTGGTACTCCGTGCCCCGGTAGGTCAGGGACGTCAGGTCGCCGGTGGACTTGCTCACCTTGAACACCAGTTGGGCGCCGGTGTCGATGACGTAGTTCGACCCGTCGTCGGTCCAGCCGAAGCCGGCGGCGCGCGCCGTGCCGGTGAGGGCCGTGCCGACGGCGACGGTGGCGCCGAGTACGACGGCGCGGCGGCCGACGGGTCTGGTCGTGGGTCGGGGCATGGGGGTGCCCTCCTGCCGAGGGTGGGGGGAACGGGGTGGGAGCGAGAGTGACAGTTGAATCGATTTCGCGAAAGAGCTTTCACCAATGTGCGGTGGGAGATCTGGTGAATGCTGCTGGAGGACTAGAAAGCGCTTGTCCGGGGCGGTACGGTCCCCCTCCAGGTCTTGTCGTCCGCTGGGAGGAGCCCGGAGTGAGACGTTTCAGCATCGCCGTCGTGGCGGCGGTGTCCCTGGCCACCGCGTTGTCGTCCGTGCCGGCCCAGGCACACCAGGGCCGCCCGGCCGCGGGCCTCGCCCACTGCGCCGACGGCATCTGCCACTTCGACGTGCCGCCCGGCACGTACGACGTCCGGGTCACGCTCGGCGGGCCGGCCGCGTCCAGCACGAGCGTCAGCGGCGAGAGCCGCCGGTCCCTGCTCCCCGAGACGGCCGCACCTGCGGGTGAGAGGGTCACCCGCAGCTTCACCGTGAACGTCCGCACCCCCGAGGGCGAACCCACCGGCCCCGACGGAACCCCCGGCCTGGACCTGCGCATCGGCGGCTCCGAGCCCGCCCTCGCCGGCATCCGGGTCACCCCGGCGCGGCACGCCCGCCAGATCTTCCTGGTCGGCGACTCCACCGTCTGCGACCAGCCCGGCGACCCCTACTCCGGCTGGGGCCAGCAGCTGCCCCAGTACCTCGGCAAGGGCCTGTCCGTCGCCAACTACGCCGATTCCGGCGAGAGTACGGTCTCGTATCTGGGGAACCCGCGGCTGTGGGCCACCGTACGGCCCCTGATCCGCCCCGGCGACCTGGTCCTCGTCCAGCTCGCCCACAACGACAAGACCACGGACGAGGCCACCTACCGGGCCAACCTGGAGGCCCTGGTCGCGGGCGTCCGGGAGCAGGGCGGACAGCCGGTCCTTGTCACTCCGATCGTGCGACGCTGGTTCAGCCCCGACGGCACGCTGAACAACGGAACCGCGCTTCTGGTCAACGGCCTGGGCGTCGACCACCCGGCGGTCATCCGCTCCGTCGCCGCCGCGCGGGACGTCCCGTTGATCGACCTCACGGCGAAGACCAAGGCGCTCGTGGAGTCCCTCGGCGTGGAAGCCTCCAAGGCGCTGTACCTCACCAACGAGGCGCGCGACAACACGCACACGTCCGTGCGCGGTGCGACGCTCTACGCGGGCCTGGTCCGCGACGAACTCGTCACCCGGCATCTGGTGCCGAAGGGCAAGGTGCGGGTGGGATGAGCCCCTGGGGCGCCCCGACCGGAACCGGGGCGCCTCAGGTCCGAACCGTCCGAGTACGAAAGAGACCCGATGCAGCTGCCGCCCGCCGACCGCACGACCAGTCGCTTCACCGGCTACACCCGCGCCCACTGGGAGGCGGCGGCCGATGTCCTGCTCGGCGCCGTCGAGCCGTACGCGACCGAGGACCGCGCGCTCTACCACCTGCCCGGGGACCGGGCCAGCTGGTCGGGCCGCCTCTCCGACGGGCTGGAGGGCTACGCCCGCACCCTGCTGCTGGCCGCCTTCCGCCGTGACGAGAAGGCCCTGGACCGGTACGCGGCCGGGCTCGCCGCCGGTGTCTCGGGCGTCTGGCCCCGCATCGAGGACCGTGGCCAGCCCCTGGTCGAGGCGGCGTCCATCGCCCTGGCCCTGCGGCTGACGCGGGAGCTGCTGTGGGACCGCCTGGACGACGCCGTGCGGCAGCGCGCGGCGGCCTGGCTGGCCGACGCCCTCACGGCCGAACCCTGGCCCTGCAACTGGGAGCTGTTCCCGGTCACCGTGGGCGGTTTCCTCGCCGAGGCCGGCTACGAGCCGGAAGCGTCCCGCGCGGCCGTCGACCGCGGCCTGGAACGCATCGAGCAGTGGTACGTCGGCGACGGCTGGTACACCGACGGCGACGGCCGCAAGTACGACTACTACAACGGCTGGGCGATGCACCTCTACCCGGTGCTGCACGCCTGGCTGGAGCGGGACGAGCGGCTGCTGGAGCTGTACGGGGGCCGCCTCGAACGGCACCTCGCCGACTACGCCCGCCTCTTCGGCGGCGACGGGGCCCCCATGCACCAGGGGCGTTCCCTGACCTACCGCTTCGCGACGACGGCCCCGCTGTGGCTCGGCGCGCTGACCGGCCGTACGCCGCTGTCGCCCGGGGAGACGCGGCGCCTGGCCTCCGGGGCCCTGCGGTACTTCCTCGACCGGGGCGCGGTCGACGACCGGGGCCTGCTGTCCCTGGGCTGGCACGGCCCCGACGAGTCCGTCCTCCAGGGCTACTCGGGCCCCGCCTCCCCGTACTGGGCGAGCAAGGGCTTCCTCGGCCTGCTGCTGCCGCCGGACCACGAGGTGTGGACGGCGCCGGAGGAGCCCGGACCGGCCGAGCGCGCCGACGCCGTCACGCCCCTCGGCCCGCCCAACTGGCTGCTGCAGTCCACCCGTTCCGACGGTGTGGTGCGCCTCCACAACCACGGCAGCGAGGACGTCCGCTACGACCCGTACTACACCCGCCTCGCCTACTCGACGGTCACGGCGCCCGCCCCGTCGTACGACAACAGCGTGATCGTGGGCGACGACCCGAGCCGCACCGGCATCGAGCCGCTGGGCGCGGGCGAGGGCTGGGTGGCCTCGCGGCACGCGGCGGGCGGGGGAGCGCGGGTGACGAGTGCCGTGCTGGCGCGCGGCGCGGTGGAGGTGCGGGTCCATCTGGTGTCCGGGGCCGAGCCCGGGACGCGGGTGCGGGTGACCGGGTGGAGCGCGGCGGAGGGCCTCCGCACCGAACTGCTGCCCGCCGTCGGTCTCGGGGACGACCTCACCGGCGTCACCACCCCGGGCCCGACCGTGTTCGCCGCCCTGGCCCGCCTGACGGCGGAGCCGGACCCGGCCCCGCTCGGGGACCTGGTGTCCGTCCGGGCGACGGGGGCCGGGGAGCTGGAGGTCCGCTGGAGCGACGGGGGCGGAGCGCGGGTCCGGGTGGATGCTTCGGGCGTGGACGTGACGACGGGGGAGTGACGGGCCCTAGGTGTCGAGCGCCGCCACCAGCAGGGCGACGGCGGTCAGGTCCGGCGCGGTGCGCAGGAACCTGACGGTCTCGTCGCCCGCGAAGGCGCGTTGCGCGGCGGTCACGGTGGGATCGACCGCCGTCTCGGCCTGCACGTGGATGTAGTTGAGGGCCGTGGCGAAGAGCATCGAGAACGACTCGGGGCCCATGACGACGGCCGGGCCTCCCGCGTCGCGGTAGGCCCGTGCCAGGCGCCGGGCCGCATCGACGTTCACCTCGTCGCCGCCCGACCAGACGTAGAGGGCCCGCGCGAACTCCCGTTCCGCCGCGACCGGCCCGGCGTTGTCCCAGTCGAGCAGGACCGGGCCGTCGGGGCCGACCAGGACGTTCTGGGGCTGGAGGTCGAGGTGCGAGGTCACCAGGCCGCCCGGCGGGGACGGGGACACCCAGTGCGCGAGCCGCGGCGCGGCCGTGGCGACGAACCGGCCCAGTTCGCCGGCCCACGGCAGGCCGGCGTCCCGCACCTGCTTGAGCACGTCCTCCCAGTCGGCCTCGTCGGGGCACCGCTCGTACCAGTCGCCCGGCGTCCCGGCCGCCCCCTCGCCGGCCTGGTGCAGCAGCGCCACGGTCCGGCCGAACCAGTCCAGGATCTTCGGATCGGAGGCGTCCGCACGGGTGCCGTCGACCCAGTCGTACAGCTTCACCCAGGTGCCGCCCGGGAGGGGACGGCACACGGGCGCGCCGTGCCGGTCGCGGAAGAGGCGGGGGGAGGCGATGCCCAGGTCGGCCGCGGAGTCCCGTAACGCGGCCTCGCGGCCGACCTGGGCCTCGTCGCAGCCGAAGAGGAGTTCCTTCACGGCCCAGGAGGAGCCGCTCCCGGAGAGCTTCCAGATCTGGCCCAGCGCGCCCCGGGCGACGGGCGCCATGGTCCAGGGGCCGGAGCCGAGCGCGTAGGCCTCCGCTATGGCGCGGGCCGTGTCGTCGGGACGTGCGGGGTCAGGCATCGGAAGTCCTCGTGTCGTGGGGCCAGTTCTGCAGCAGGACGTGCAGGGCGTCGATCGCCCGGTCCCAGGACGCCTGCACGTCACGGGGCGCACCGAAGGCGCCGGTCGACTCCAGGGCGCAGTAGCCGTGGAAGCTGCTGCGCAGCAGGCGGACGGCGTCGGTCAGGTCCGGTTCCTCCAGGCCGTAGGCGCGGAGCATGCCGTAGGTGATCTCGGCGGTGCGGCGCATCGCGGGGGAGTCGGCGGCCAGGGCCGGGTCGACGGGGATCTGCGTCGCCGCGTACCGGCCGGGGTGCTCCAGGGCGTAGGCCCGGTAGGCGCCGGCGAAGGCGGCGAGCGCGTCCTTGCCGGTGCGGCCGGCGACCGCCGCCGCGATCCGGTCGATCATCTCGCCGCCCGCGAACAGTGCCAGCCGCGTGCGCAGGTCCCGCAGGTTCCTGACGTGCGAGTACAGGCTCGCGTCCTTCACCCCGAAGCGACGTGCCAGGGCGGACAGGGTGACGTGCTCGAAGCCGGCCTCGTCGGCGAGTTCGGCCGCGGCCGCGACGAGGCGCTCGGGGGTGAGGCCGGCTCTGGGCAAGGGGTCTCGGGCTTCCGTGACGACCAGGGGAAGGGGAGCGGGGCAGACGAGGCTGGGACGGAGTGATCGTAGCCCGCGGTCCATACGGGCGGGACCGGGATCTGCCCTGCGCGGTGCGGGAGGCTCGGGCAGAATCAGCGCCCGTGCCCACTCCACCTGATCCCGCCGAGCTCTATCCCGACGTCGCGGCGTACGGCAGTCTCGCCACCGCACTCCGGTCTGTGGCGGGAGGCTGCCTCGCCACCGTCCCCGTCACGGCCCCGCTCTCCGACCTGCTGCTCTCCGCCGCTGTCGACAGCGCGCTGCCCCACCGCGAGCCCCTCCAGATCACCGCCTGGTCGCACGAACGGCGTTGGTCGATTCGTGGCGAGGACTCCTTCCAGGGCCTGGCCCTCATCGACGGCAGGACGGACGACCTGGCACAGGTCGCCAGGGCCGCCCGGGCCTGGCACGACGGGGCGCCCCTCGGCGACGTCCGGCAGACGGCGCCCTTCGTACACCTGACCGGCCGCTTCGAAGTGCCCGACCGCGATCCCGGGCGCCTGACGGAATCCGAATGGCAGGGCATGCGTCAGGAGGCGGCCGAACTGGAATACGCCTGGGCGCAGACGTACCGCGAGTTGATCGAGGCGGCACACGCCGAGCCGGCGCTGCGCGCCCTCTACCCGTTCACCAGCCACTGGGCACTGCGGTTCTCGAGCACCACCCGCCCCGGCCTGACCATCGTCGGACCCTGCCTGAGCGCGAACGGCGACGGCACGTTCGGAATGGGGACGGGCATCATCAGCCAGGACCTCGGCCGATTCGCCACAGCGCGGGAAGCCGTGGCGGCGGCGGTGCACCGGCTGCCGCCCGACATCGGACCGACCAGGCCGGGCGGATGATCCCGTCCGGTCAGCCGCCGGAGCGGGACGGGGGGATTCCCCTCCTGACAAGCGGCCTGGCCGGAGACGTCCCACCGCTCAGCGGATCGGCGCGTACACCACCCCCAGCTTGTCGATCTCGGTGCCCGCGCGGCCCGTGAAGCCCACGATGTGATGGCCGGCGGGGGCCGTGAAGGTCTTCGTGTCGGACGTGGCCGTGCCGGCGGACAGGGTGCGGCCCTGGTCCGTCGTGAAGGACGCCGAGAAGATCCGGGTGCGGCCGTCCTTCTGGCCCTGCGTCAGTTTCACCGACGTCAGGTGCTCGCCGGGGGCCAGCGTGAGGGACGTCGCCGTGCCGCCCGTGCCGCCGTGGGTCAGGGCCGGGCCGCCGTCGTGGGTGAGGGAAACCCCGTCCAGGCGGGCGCTGCCGCGCAGGGTGAGCGTGCGGGGCGAGGGGGTCGCCGGCAGGTCGTCCGCGTCGTTGAACGCCGTGCCGTGCGGGCCGCCGAAGAAGTCGCTGGCGCGCAGGGCGGAGTCGAGCGTGTAGGAGAAGTCGACCCGGTGCGGGAAGTGGTCGGAGAGGTGCTTCCCGTCGGAGCGGAGGAAGGACCCCCAGTCGTTGTTGTAGCGGGTGGCGGTGAGCTTCACCAGCCTGCTGCCCCGGTAGAGGACCTTGTCCACCACCTCGCAGTCGTTCGTCGGCGCGGCCGCGTCGCAGACCAGCGCGTCGCTGCCCTGGGCCGGGGGTGTGCCGCCCCTGACCAGGTCCACCCAGGGGTCCTTCAGGCCGTTCTCCGACAGCAGGGTGCGGATGTTGTCGCCGGCGCGCGTGTACCGGGTGTTGGTGTCGCCCATGACGATCACCGCGTTGCCCGCGGAGTTGGCCTGGATGAAGTCGGACAGCTGCTCGATGTTGGCGCGGCGTGCGGCGAGGGCCGCGTCGTCCGAGTCGGCGTTGGTGTGGACGTTGTAGAGGTCGACGAACACGCCCTCGGCCAGGCGCACCCGGGCCAGCGAGAAGCCCTTCGGCGTCAGGCAGTTGGTGCCGGTGCACTGGTTCCACCTGACCCGCTGGAAGTCCTCGAAGGAGTGGTTCGAGAGGGTGTTGAGGCCGTCGCCGAAGGCCGCGCCGCCGCTGGTCGCCGTGCGGTACGGGTGCTTGTCGTTGGCGTACAGCGAGGCGTGGTAGTTGAAGTCCTCCTGCACGTTGACGATGTCGTACGGCCCGAGCCGCTGCCCGATCAGCGGGGTGTTGGTCTCGGGGTCGCTGTCGCCGAGGCCGAGCGGCAGGCCCGCGACGTTGTAGGTGAGGACGTCGAAGGAGCCGGAGTCCGCGGCCGCCGCGGGGGCCGAGGAGGCGGCGGTCAGGCCGGTGAGGGTCAGGGCGGCGGCGGTGAGGGTGCCGAGGAGTCGTCTCATGGGGGTGTCTCCGGTCGGGGGAGGCAGCGAAGAATGTGAACGGTGCTCAGGTTCGTTGTCAACGAGTGTGACGGACAAGAGCAGTTGAGGAAACAGTGAGAGATGAGGCGAGCCGCCGCGCCCGGGTCGTCCGCCGATCATCCCCTGGTCGTTCAACGTTCATGTTTCGCCTCGATCCTCCACACGCGGCGCGCTCACGCGCCGTAGAAGGCAGCCGCCGGCACCGGCGGCACACAGGAGGCGCTTCATGGGACACGGGCACGCACACGGTCACCACCACGGCCACCACGGGCACGACCACGAGCACGAGACCGCGCCGGCCCTGCCCGCCGCCTTCGACCCCGCCGTCCCGGACGAGGCCCTCAGCCCCGAACAGCGCTCGCGCCGCTCGCTGCTGCGCCGCGCCGGACTGCTCGGCGCGGGCCTGGCGGCCGGGAGCGTCCTCGGCGCGGCGACGCCTGCCGCCGCCTCCGCCGGCCGGCGCCGCACCGGCTTCCTCTGGCTGGCCGGCGACCACCACATCCACACCCAGTACAGCAACGACGGCAAGTACCGCGTCGTCGACCAGGTCCGCCAGGGCGCCCGGCACGGCATGGACTGGCTGGTCATCACCGACCACGGCAACGCCACCCACGCGAAGATCGGCGTCGAGAAGGTCAACCCGGACATCAAGGAGGCCCGGGCCGCCCACGAGGACACCCTCGTCTTCCAGGGCCTGGAGTGGAACATCCCGGCCGCCGAGCACGGCACGGTCTTCGTGCACCCCGGCAGGAACGAGGTCGCCGTCCTCAAGCAGTTCGAGACCGACTACGACGGCAGTGTGAAGGGCGCCTCCGACTCCACGCCCGCCAACGAGGCGCTGGCCGTCGCGGGCCTGAACTTCCTCGCCGACCAGGTCCGGCGGCGCAAGGTCAAGGACGCCCTGATGCTCGCCAACCACCCGGCGCGGCGCGGCGTCGACTCGCCCCACGAGATCCGCGCCTGGCGCGACGCCACCGGCACCCGGCACCGGATCGCCGTCGGATTCGAGGGCGCCCCCGGCCACCAGGCCGCCGGCCTCCCCGCCCCGCTCGGCATGGCCCGCTCCCGCGGCCTCTACGACAACAACCCCGGCCCCAACTCCTTCCCCGGCTACCCGCCGGAGAGCTACCGCACCTGGGGCGGATTCGACTGGATGACCGCCACCGTCGGCGGCCTGTGGGACAGCCTCCTCGCCGAGGGCAAGCCCTGGTGGATCACCGCCAACTCCGACTCCCACCAGGTCTACGCCGACACCGCCGTGCGCGGCGGCCCCGACAGCGACTACGCGGCGGGCGGCAGGCACACCGACCCGGTCTACGGCGGGAGGATCGACCTCACCCAGGGCGACTACTGGCCCGGCCAGTACAGCCGCACCCACGTGGGCGCGGACGGCTTCTCGTACGCCGCCGTCATGGACGGCATCCGCGCCGGCCGCCTCTGGGTCGACCACGGGCAGCTCGTCGACGCCCTGGACGTCCGTGTCACCGGCGGCGGCCGCTGGGCCACGCTCGGCGGCGCCCTGCACGTGAGGAAGGGCACCCAGGTCACCCTGACCGTCGACGTGACCCCGGCCGGCGGCCCCAACTGGGCCGGGTTCGTGCCGGAACTGGCCCGTGTCGACGTCATCCAGGGCGATGTGACGGGCCCCGTCGCGGACCCGGACACGTTCACGGCACCCACCGCGAAGGTCGTCAAGGCGTACGACGTCAGCGACGCCACCGGCGTCACCCGCCTCACCTTCGACCTCGGCCGGGTGGAGAAGCCCGTCTATGTCCGGCTGCGCGGCACCGACGGCAACCGCTCCGCCGTCGGCGCGCTGGGCGCGGCCGTCGACCCGGCGGGCCCCGCCCTCGACCTCGCCGGCGACGCCGACCCGTGGCGCGACCTGTGGTTCTACACCAACCCCGTCTGGGTCCTGCCCTCGTGACGCCGTACGCCCTCACCGTCGACGCGGGGACCAGGGAACTGCGGGCGGCCGACCACCTGCTGCGCACCCTGGCCGCCGAACTCGCCCTGCCCGAGGACGCGTTCGCCTGCACGCACCTGGTGCGCGGCGAACGCCCCCGTGTCGTCCTGTCCCTCACCCTGCCGTCGGAGCCGCCCCTGAGCACCGCCCTGGAGCGGCTCACGGCCGGGGGACACGCCGTGACGCACGGCGTGCCGGACGCGGTGGGGCGCGCGGTGCTCTACCCGGGCGCCGCGTCCCTCACCGGCACGCTGACCGTCTCGGACGTGCTGTCCCGGTCCGCGATCGACCGCGTGACCGTCCTCGGCACGCCGGAGCCACCCGCCCCGGACACGCCGCTGACGACACGCGACCACGTACGCCCGCAGTGGCGGGACGGCGCGCTCGTCCTGACGGCGATGCCCGCCGCGGGCGGCACCCTCGTCCCCTTCGAGGTACCGGACCCGACACCCTGCTGCGCGGACCACTGACACCGTCCGGCGGACCGCCCCCGCCGCTCAGGGCTGTCGCAGCAGCTCCAGGTCCGTGCCCCAGGAGTCGAGGACCCGGTCGTGACCGGCCCGCCGCGCCGCCTCCTCGATGCCGGTGAAGAGGGCGCGCTGGGTCGCCGGGTCGCCCTCGGCCAGGATGCGGCGCAGCACCGGCAGGAGCCGCTCCGCGTCCCACCGGGCGGCGCCGAGCGGCTGCCGCTCCAGCTCCCACTGGAGGTACTTGTTGTACGGCCGCACCCGGCGGTGCAGGGCGAAGAGCACCTCCAGGGCGTACGGGACGGTCTCGGCGGCGTCCAGGTGGCCCATGGCGGGGCGGCCGTCGCGGTAGCTCTTCAACGAGCGGTAGGCCTGGTTCACATAGGCGTCGAGCCGGCCGTCGACGGCGGTCCGGGCCTCCTCGGCGCCCAGCGTCCGCTTCTCGTCGAGGATCCGGGCGATCGCTCCGTCCAGCCGGTCGAGCAGCACCTCGGCGTAGACGTACGAGTACCGCGCGAAACTGTCCGGGCGGCCCGGCATGCCCCGCGTGCGGAACTCCGCCAGCGGGACGACCACGAGGTCCAGGTGGGCGGAGCGGAACCAGTCCAGCTCTGCGATCGGCGAGGCGTGCCGGTCCCGCAGGATCACGTGCAGGTCGTAGTCGGAGTGGACGGTCGGCATGCCCGCGTGGACGCGGGAGCCGCTGAGGACCAGCCCGACGACACCGGGATCGGCGGCCGCCCGTGCGGTGAAGGCGGCCAGGGTCTCGTCAGGGGTGCTGCCCAGGGTGAGGTGCATGCTGATCTCTCCGTGCGCGACGGCAGGGTGCGGGTCGGGTTCGCGTCTGCGGTGTGCGGGCACCGCGGGGGAGATCACCTCACGCTGCGGACGCTACTCCGCCGACACCGCCCTGCGGTAACGGTTTTCGCCGGGAGCCATAGGGTTGCCGGGGACGCGGGACGCGGGACTCGGGATGCGGGGGAGGCGGCATGACCCACGAGGCGGCGCGGCGTGAGGACGAGCCGGGCGGCAGTGCCGCCGCGGCAGCCGACGGGGAGTTACCCGGCGCCCGGCCACTGTGGCGGCAGCGCGACTTCGGCGTCTTCTGGGTCGCGCAGACCCTCTCCGTGCTCGGCGACTCCTTCGCGCTCATCGCCCTGCCCCTGCTCGTCCTCCAGGCCACGGGCTCGGTCGCCCGCATGGGCCTGCTCACGGCCGTGGGCGGGGCGGCCGCGGTCGTGGCGGCCGTCTTCGCCGGGGCGGTGGTGGACCGGGTGGACCGGCGCCGGCTGCTCATCGGCTGCGACCTGGCGCGCATGCTGCTCTACGGGGCGATCCCGCTGGTGTGGCTGTTCGGCCCGCAGATCTGGCTGCTGTACGTGGTGCTGCCGCTGTGCGAGGCCGTCGGCATGCTCTTCGCGGTCGGCTACGTCACGGTCGTGCGCGGCCTGGTCGGGACCGAGCGGCTCACCGAGGCCAACGGGCGCCTCAACGCCACCGCCGCGGCGGCGGGCGTCCTCGGGCCGCTGTGCGCGGGGCTGGTCGCCGCCTGGTCCGGCCCGGCCGCCGCGGTCGGCGTGGACGCGGCGAGCTTCGGGGTGTCGGCCGTCTGCCTGCTCTTCGTCCGGTTCCGCGCCCGCCCGGGCGACGAGCGGCCGGGCCCGCGCGCCGGACTGTGGCAGGACCTGCGCACCGGCGTCGCCTTCCTCCTCGGCCACCCCGTGCTGCGCTCCCTGACCGCCCTGCTGTTCGGGTTCAGCTTCCTCACCCTCGGCCTGAACGACCTGGTCATCTACCACCTCAAGCACGACCTCGGCCACGACGACGGCACGGTCGGCACCGTCATGGCGGTGGGCGCGCTCGGCACCATCACCGGCGCCCTGCTGGTGGCCCGGGTCCGCCGCCGCCTCGGCTTCGGACCGACGTGGACCGGCTCGGTCGCGGTGTGCGGCCTCGCCTTCGCCGGGCTCGGCTGGGCCCGCGACGTCCCCGTAGTCGCGGCCCTGAGCGCCGCCTTCCTCGCCTGCGCCGGCATGGCCGGCACCTGCTCGATGTCCCTGCGCCAGGAGGTCACCCCCGAACCCCTCCTGGGCCGGGTCACCTCCGCCTTCTGGACCCTTCAGTACGCGGCGGCACCGGTCGGCGCGGCCGTGCTCACCTGGGCCGCCGAGGAACGGGGCACGGCACCGGTCGCCCTGGCCGCCGGGGCGACCTGTGTCCTGCTCGCCGTGGCCGCCCTGTTCACCCCGATCCGCGGGTCGGGCCGGCCGGTCAGCCGTTGATCCCGGTGTAGTGCCGCAGACTCCACCGCCACACCAGCCGCGCCCCCAGGTACGCCAGCAGCCCCAGCAGCGGCGCCGACGCCGCCAGCCAGTACGGCACGCCGGTGGTGTGGCCGTGGCCGGTCAGGACCGCCGCCGGGAAGTAGGCGACGAACGCGAGGGGGAGGCCGTACGTCAGGAAGCCGCCCACGGCCCGCGGCAGGACGTTCAGCGGGTAACTGCCGAACGTGCCGAGGAGTTCCTCCAGCCAGCGGCCCCAGTAGTCGGCGGCGGGGAACCGCAGACCCGCGGAGGCCACCAGCGTGAACAGGGCAGCCTCCAGCAGCATGCCGCCGAGGACGGCCGCGACCAGGTACGAGATCCGGCCCGCCGTCCAGTCCAGGTCGCTGCGGGACAGCGCGCCCACCATCAGGCCCGCCGCGACCGTCAGGTCCCCGATCGCGTTGGTGGGGAAGAACGCCAGCTGGATCTGGCGGTGGACCGGCATCGGACGCATCAGGTAGATGTCGACCCGGCCCTCCTGGATCTGCCGGCCGGCCCAGTGCATCCGCCCCAGGAACAGCACGAACAGCCCGTGCGCCAGCATCCGCGTCGCCGGGATCAGCAGCACGTCCGAGCTGTCCCAGCCGCCCATCCCGGCGAACCGGGACAGCAGCACCGTCGCGAACACGATCACCGACACCTGCCAGATCGCCCCGATCGCGATCATCAGCAGGAACTCGGTGCGGTACTCCATCTGCGCGCGGAAGTTGAGCGCCGTCACGCGCCACACGATCCGCAGTGCCTTCAACGACATCTCAGCCTCCCTGCGAGATCACGCGCCGGGCGGCCCGCCGCCACAGCAGCCGGGTGAACAGCGCCAGCACCACGACCCACGCGGCCTGGACGGACAGCTGGAACGCCGCGTCGGACAGCGGGATCCGCCCCACGTACAGCGACAGCGGCACGCTCAGCGTCGCCTGGAACGGCAGGAAGGCGCTCATCGTCACGAACCAGTCCGGGAAGAACCACAGCGGCGCGTACACCCCGGACAGCAGGTTCTGCGCGAACATCAGGATCAGCATCGCGGCGGTGTTGCGGACCGTCCAGAAACACAACTGGTCGAGCACCAGCATCACGTAGTACAGCACCCACTGACCCAGCAGCATGCTGAGCGCGAACACCCCGGCCACCGCGGCCGAACGGGGCGGCTCGACGACCCCCGCGACCAGGCAGACCACGTACCCGGTCAGCGCCCACGCGAGCCCGTACAGCTGCTCGCCGGCCGCCCGCAGGGCGTAATAGCGCTGCGGCGGCAGCGGGCGCAGGTACCAGTAGACGATGGTGCCGAAGTGCATGTGCTGCAGGACCGTGTCCCGGCCCGCGTACTGGTCCAGCTCCCGCAGGCGGGAGGCCAGCACGGCCAGCACGGCGTACGTGACGGCCTGGTCGCGGCTCAGCCCGGCGGTCGTGCCGGTGTGGGAGTACAGCCCGCGCCACAGCGACCAGACCAGCACCACCTGAACGGTCAGCCGCAGCGCGACGGCGGTCATGCGGGGCGGGGCGTTCAGCTCGCCCAGCGGGGTGACGCGGGCCGCGCGCCAGGCGTGCAGGACGGCCACGTCAGGCCTCCCCGGAATGCACGTACGCGGCCCGCATCACGTCCTCCAGGTCCGCCTCCTCCAGGGCGATGTCGGTCACCTCGAACCGCTCGATGACCGCCTTCAGCGCCTGGTGGACGGTGGGGGCGTCCGCCCCGTCGGGGCCGAAGACGACCTGCGCGCCGGTGTGCCGCAGCAGCGTCGTGCCGGGCGGCGGCACGACCTCGGCGTGCGCGTCGGCGAGCGTGGCCCGCACCTGCCAGGTCGAGCCGAACTTCCGGCGGATCTCGTCGAGGGTGCCGTCCAGCACCAGTCGCCCGTGGTTGACCAGCACCACCCGCTCCGCCAGCCGCTCGACCTCCGTCATGTCGTGCGTGGTCAGCAGCACCGTACGGCCGCGCTGCTCCACCTGGTGGCGCAGGAACTCCCGCACCTGCTCCTTCACGACCACGTCCATGCCGATCGTCGGCTCGTCGAGGAACACCACCGGCGGGTCGTGCAGCAGGGCGGCGGCCAGATCGCTGCGCACGCGCTGGCCGAGGGAGAGGTGGCGGACCCGGGTGTCCCAGAAGGACGACAGGTCCAGGATGCCGTCGAACTCCTTCAGCCGGGCGGCGTGTTCGGCCTTCGGCACCTCGTAGATGTCCCGCAGGATCGCGAACGACTCGCGCACCGGCAGGTCCCACCACAGCTGGGTGCGCTGCCCGAACACCGCGCCGACGTTGCGGGCGTTGCGCTCGCGCTCCCGGTAGGGCACCACGCCCGCGACCCGGGCCTCGCCGGAGGTGGGCGTGAGGATGCCGGTCAGGATCTTGATGGTGGTGGACTTGCCGGCGCCGTTCGGGCCGAGCAGGGCGAGGAGTTCGCCCGGGGCCACGTCGAAGGTGATGTCGGTGACCGCGTGCTTGGCGACTCGCTCGGGGTTGACCAGGGAGCGGACGGCGCCCAGGAACCCGGGGCGGCGGACGGTGGTGTGGAAGGTGCGGGACAGGCCGCGGACCTCGATGGCGACACTCAACCGACTCACCGGCTTTCTGTGGTGAACGCAGTGCGGCCGGTCGGCTGTGAGGGGCCGACCGGCCGCGGATGACGTCCCGACCCTGTCGGAATGTCGATCAATTGGTCAATCGATTAATCGAGTTCTTACCTCGCTGTCTCACCCGGTGGTCGAGAACACGAACGCGAACTCCGCCGGCTCGGCCTTCAGGAAGTACTTCGGCAGCGGGCCCGGGCCGCAGGACTGCGAGCCGATGCCGTGCTGCCCGTGGTCGAGGTTGACCCACACCGTGTCGCCGGGCGTGAGGTCGGTGCGGTGCCGGGCCGCGTCCAGCTGCTCGGTCGTCCAGCGCCGCGCGGTGAACCAGAACTCCGGGTCGCCCTCGATCCGGAGCCCGCCGAGCTCCACCCAGCGGACGTCGGCACGGGCGCCGTTCTCCTGCGGGCGGAGGTACGGCGTCTGCAGCCCGTCCACCGTCGACCGCCAGCGGCCGACCATGGAGGCCGCCCTGGTGTCCGGGTAGGCCTCGCCGGGACCGCCGCCGAACCACTCGACCGCGTCGGCCTCGGGCAGCCCGAAGCGGACGCCGAGCCGGGGCAGCGGCACCGTCCAGTCGCCCTGCGGCGTCACCGACACGGACAGCCGCAGCCGCTCCCCGTCGGACGTCCAGCGGTACACCGTGTCCAGGCCGACCTCGCGGGCGGCGGGCGCCACCCGGGTGCGGACCGTCAGCGCGTCGTCACCGGCCTCGACCGAGACCAGGCGGTGCCGCATGCGGTGCAGGCCGAGCGTGCGCCACAGCGTCCCGTAGCGGGTGTCGGTCTGCCACTCGGCACCCTCGTCGTTGTCGGTCGGCGCCCGCCACACGTCCAGCCGCGGCGTCGCGCCGACCGGCACCCCGCCGATCGAGAGGAGCGCCCCGGTCCGGGCGTCGAACGCGGCCGGGCCGAGCGTGATCCGGCCGGCCTCGCGCACGGGACGGTCGGTCGCGGGGAAGGACGGCAGCGGCCGTGCCCCCGCGGCGAACTGCCCCCAGGCCACGACGTGGCCCTTCGGCGCCCACGACGTGTCGTCGGCGAGCAGTGCCCGCACCGTCCACTGCCGTTCGCCGCCCCGGCCGTCCGCGGGCGGCTCGGGCAGCTTCACCTCGGCGCTCTCGCCCGGCGCCAGCGCCGGCACCGCGAGCGAACCCGACTCGACGGTCTCGCCGTCCACCTGGCAGGACCACTCGAAGGCCAGCGCGGACAGGTCCGCGAAGTCCTGCTTGTTGGTGACGTGCACGGTGCCGTTCGCGCCGTCGCCCTCGATGTGGACCGGCTCGATGACCTTCTTGTACTCGATCAGGCCCGGCGACGGCGTGCGGTCCGGGAAGACCAGGCCGTCGCAGACGAAGTTGCCGTCGTGCAGCTCCTCGCCGAAGTCGCCGCCGTAGGCGTAGCCCAGCTCGGGGTGCTTGACGCCGTGGTCGATCCACTCCCAGATGAACCCGCCCTGGAGCCGCTCGTACTTCTCGAACAGCTCCTGGTAGTCGGCGATCCCGCCCGGGCCGTTGCCCATGGCGTGGCCGTACTCGCACTGGATGAACGGCAGCTCCCGGCGCCCCCGCGTACCGCCGTCGAGCCGCTGCCCGATCTTCTCGACCTCGTCGTGGAAGGCGTACATCCGCGAGTACACGTCCGTGTCGCGGCAGTTCCAGTCGCCCTCGTAGTGGACCAGCCGCTCGGGGTCGCGGCCGTGGATCCACTCGGCCATGGCGGTGAGCCCGCGGCCGGTGCCGGCCTCGTTGCCCAGCGACCAGAACACGATCGACGGGTGGTTCTTGTCCCGCTCGACCATGCGGGCGGCGCGGTCCAGCAGGGCCGGGGTCCAGCGGTCGTCGTCGACCGGGTTGTCCCGCCAGTCCTGCTCGGTGAAGCCGTGGGTCTCCAGGTCGCACTCGTCGATGACCCACAGGCCGTACTCGTCGCACAGGTCCAGGAAGGCCGGGTGCGGCGGGTAGTGCGAGGTGCGCACGGCGTTGAGGTTGTGCCGCTTCATCAGCAGCACGTCCTCGCGCATGGTCTCCAGGTCGAGCGCGCGGCCCTGCTCGTGGTGCCACTCGTGCCGGTTGACGCCCTTGAAGAGGACGGCCCTGCCGTTGACCTTGACGAGCCCGTCCTCCAGGACGACCGTGCGGAACCCGATCCGCAGCGGCACCCGCTCGCCCTCGGTGGCCAGCACGCCGTCGTAGAGCCTCGGCGTCTCGGCCGTCCACGGCTCGACCGCTACCGTCACCGACTCGCCGGTGGCGACATCGATGTCCAGGGCCGGGACGGTCACCCGCCCGTCGACGTCGGAGTCGACGCGCAGGGTGCCCTCGCCGGTGGTGTGGTCGTAGGAGGCGTGCACGAAGAAGTCGCCCACGCCGCCCGCCGGGCGGTGCAGCAGGGTGACGTCACGGAAGATGCCCGGCAGCCACCACTGGTCCTGGTCCTCCAGGTACGACCCGGCCGACCACTGGTGGACCCGGACCGCGAGGGTGTTGCCGCCCGGCTTCAGCAGGTGCCCGACCGCGAACTCGTGCGGCAGCCGGGAGCCCTTGAACTCGCCGAGCTCCGTGCCGTTGAGCCACACCCGCGCGCAGGACTCGACCCCGTCGAAGCGCAGCACCGCCCCGCCGTCCGACGGCCAGTCGGACGGCAGGTCGAAGACGCGCAGGTGGTCACCGGTCGGGTTCTCCGTCGGGACGTGCGGCGGATCCACCGGGAAGGGGTAGAGGTGGTTGGTGTAGATGGGGGAGCCGAACGCCCCGTCGCCCTGGAGGACCCAGTGGCCGGGGACCGCGACCTCGGCCCAGCCCCCGGCGTCGTAGCCCTCCTCGGCGAACGAGTCGTCCTCGGCGTCGGCCGTCGCCGACAGCCGGAAGCGCCAGTTGCCGTTCAGCGACAGGGACTGCGCGTCCGAGGCCGCGTACCAGGCGCGCGGCGGGAGCGTCCCGCGGCCCGGCGAGACGTCCTCGACGTAGTCGGCGGATGGGGAGGTGCGGAAAGACATCGGTCTCCTAGCTCAGCCCTTGATACCGGTCTGCGCGATCCCCTGCACCAGCCAGCGCTGGAGGAAGAGGAAGACGAAGATCAGGGGCAGGATCGAGATGGCGGTGGCCATGAAGATCAGGTGGTAGTTGACGGTCTGGTTCGTCATGTACGACGACAGCGCCACCTGGACGGTCCAGGCACTGGGATCCTGGCCGATGACCAGGGGCCACAGGAAGGAGTTCCAGCCGTTGATGAAGGTGATCGTGGCCATCGCCGCGAAGAAGTTCAGCGAGTTGGGTACGACGATGCGCCAGTACGCGCCCCAGTAGCCGAGCCCGTCCACGCGCGCAGCCTCCTCCAGCTCCTTCGGGAACCCGAGGAAGTACTGCCGGAACAGGAAGCAGGTGAAACCACTGAAGAGGCCCGGGATGATGAGACCCCGGTAACTGTCGACCCAGCCGAGGGACGACACCAGGACGAAGCTCGGCACGAAGGTGACCGCCGTGGGAACCATCAGGGTCGCCAGGACGGCGTAGAAGACCTTGTTGGCGTGCTTGTACGGGATGCGCGCCAGACCGTATCCCGCCATCGAGCAGATCAGCAGGATGCCGGCGGTGTGCAGGACGGCGACGACCACGGAGTTCCACAGGGAACGGGCGAAGTCGACGGTGACGTCATTGAAGGGCTCGCTGAAATTGCTCCACTGGATGGTGGTGGGGAACCACTTCCAGTTCTCCCCGGTGATCTCCGGGTCCGTCATCAGCGCGTTGCGGACGATGAGGTAGAAGGGGATCAGGAAGAGGACGGCCGCGATGCCGGTCGCGATGTACAGGCCGGTGCTGCTCATGACGCCGCCGCGCTTGGCCTTGGCCGGCTCCGTGACCTTCCCGAGGTCGGGTGCTGTGGTGGTCACTTGGACTCCTCACCCCTTCCGAAGCCCATGATCTTGCCCTGGAACAGGGTGACGACGCAGATGAGCAGGGTCAGCACGACCGCGCCCGCGCTGCCCACGCCGTAGTTCTGGTTCTCGCCGAGGGCCATCTTGTACAGCTCGACCAGTGGCGGCTGCCCCCAGGTGGCCTTGGGCAGCAGGTTCCAGAACTCGTCGAAGGCCTGGTAGGCGGCGATGAGCAGGAGAAGGATCACCGCTGTGGACGTGGCTCGCAGCTGGGGCAGGGTGATGTGCCGGAAGGTCTGCCAGCCCGGCTTGGCGCCGTCGATCGCGGCGGCCTCGTACAGCTCCCGCGGGATGTTCTGCAGCGCCGCGAGGAACAGGATCATGTAGAAGCCCGACTGGAGCCAGAGGCGGACGGTCACGATGACCAGCCAGTACCAGGGTGGGTCGGGGTTGGCCAGCCAGGCGATGTTGTCGATGCCGAACCAACCGAGGAAGGTGTTGGCCATGCCGAAGCGGACGCCGTTGAAGATGGACATCTTCCAGATGAGCGCGGCGGCGACATAGCTGACCGCGGTCGGCAGGAAGAACACCGACCGGAAGAACGCCCGCATGAACCGCAGCCGGTTCACCAGCAGGGCGAGTCCCAGCGACATCGCCCAGGTGGCGGGCACGATGAACGCGGCGAACACGGTGAACGTGACGAGCGAGTTCAGGAAGTCCTCGTTCGTCAGGATCGACTTGTAGTTCTCCAAGCCGACGAACTCGCTCGGTGTGACGGTGAAGCGTGCCTCGAAGAAGCTGAGCCAGATGCTCCAGCCGATGGGCACGAAGACGAAGATCACCAGGCCGATCAGGAACGGCCCGGTGAAGAGCCAGAAGTTGAAGGTGCTGTTCGCCCTGAGGCCCCGCCGCGGCCGGTCCTTGGAGACCTTGGCCGGGGCGGGGCTCTCGGCGACCCCGGATGTGGTGGTGGTCGACATGTCGAGATCCGTCCGGCGGCCTATCCGAAGAGCTTCTTGAGCTCGGCGTCGACCTTCTTCTCACACGCGTCGAGGGCGGCCTTCGGGTCGCCGTTCTTGCGGACCGTGTTGGCGATCACGTCCCAGAACGCGGCGATCATGGCCTGCGTCCAGCCGATGTTGTCGAAGTGGCCGAACTCGTTGAACAGCTTCACGCCCTCGGCCGGCAGGCCCGACTTCAGCTTGTCGGCCGACTGGGCGAGGGAGGTGCGCGGCGGGATGTGGAAGCCGTAGGAGGTGGCGAAGTCCTCCTGGTACTGCTTCTGGTCGATCCACAGCCACTTGACGTATTCCTTGGCCGCCTCGACGTTCTTGCCCTTGGCGTTGACGAACATCGACCAGCCGCCGTTGTAGACCGACTGCTTGCCGGCCGAGCCGACCTTCGGGAAGGGGAAGATGCCGATGTCGTCACCGAGCGCCTTCTGCATGGCCGGCATGGCCCACATGCCGCACCACTGCATCGCGGTGAGGCCCTGGATCAGGGCCGACGGGTCCCACGAGTCGGCGGGGGCGTCGAGGAGCAGATTGCCGCTGGTGAACAGACCGCGCAGCTGCTTGAGACCATCGGCGACCGCGTCGGTGTTGAACGCCGGCTTGTTGTCCGCGGTCAGCGTGTCGGCGCCGGCCGACCAAATCAGCGGGCGGTCGATCGAGGTCAGGTCGTTGCCGAGGAAGATGCCCTTGACCTTGCTGGTGGTCAGCTTGTCGGCGGCCTCGATCAGCTCCTCCAGCGTGGTGGGCACCTCGATCTTCGCCTTCTCGAACAGCGAGGGCCGGTAGAAGAGGAACTGCGGGTCGTCGATCATCCGGACGCCGTATATCTTGCCGTCGACCGTGTGCGACTTGATGTCGGCCGGGTTGAAGTCGTCCTTGACCGGCTCGATGATGTCGGTCAGGTCCGCCACCTGACCGCTCTTCACCATCTGGATCTGCGGGTGGAACTCGAAGACGTCCGGCGCGTTCTTGGTGAGCAGTGCGGAGAAGAGCTTCTGCTCGAAGTTGTTGCCGGTGATCCACTGCGTGGAGACATTCGCCTTCTTGTACGCCTTCGCGTAGCGCTTCACGGCCTGCTCGACGCCGGGCTCGCCGTACGCGTGGAAGTACTGGACGAGGCCGTCGCCCGACCCTCCGCCGCTCCGGCCGGTGTTGCTGCCGCACGCGGCCAGCCCGCCGGCGGCGGCCAGGCCCATCGCGGCCCGCAGTACGGTTCGGCGGTCCCAGTTCATGTTGCTCGATGCCGACATGCTGACGTCCTTGTCTCGAGTGCGGCTGCGGCTCTGCGGCTCACTGCCTGAGGGCGCGTGGCCCGGTGGCTCGCGCCGGATGGCTCAAAGAGAGGTGCGGTGCGGGACGCTAGAGCTTCGGCTAAGGCTTCGGCAAGGGGTTGGACGAAGTCTGTTCGAAGCGTTGTGTCCGGTTCGCTATTTCGAACACACGGGTCTCGCGGAGGAGTTGCTTCCGCCGTCACGAGGGTGGCGCGGCGGAACGGCTCCTCATGGGGGTGGTGCGTTTGCCGTTCTTCTGCCCGACGGTCTGCAGCGCGCCCTCCAGCGCGAACGTCGCCGCGCCCAGGCACACCGGATCGGTGGGGATCGGGGAGAGGACGATCTCGGTGGCGGCCAGCGGCCGCGGCAGCGCGTGCCGGGTCACGGCCTCGCGCACCTCGTGCAGCAGCGGTTCGCCCAGGGCGAGGGCGACCCAGCTGCTCAGCACGACGATCTCGGGGTTGAACAGATTGACCAGGTCGGCCACGCCCGCGCCCAGGTAGCGGGCGGTCTCGTGGACGGCCCGGCGCGCCACCGGGTCGCCCGCCGCGATCCCGCGCGCCAGGGCGCCGATGGTCGCCGTCTGGTCCTCGGGGTGCAGCAGGGCGCTGTCGGGGCTGACCTCGCGCAGGTTCATCATGATGCCGCGCGCGCCGACGTAGGCCTCCACGCAGCCGTGGTTGCCGCAGCGGCACAGCCGCCCGTCCAGCACCATCGTCGTGTGGCCCCACTCGCCCGCGCTGTTGCTCACCCCGCGGTGCAGCCCGCCGCCGAGGACGAGTCCCGCGCCCACCCCGGTCCCGAGGTTGACCACCACGGCGTTCCCGCGCCCGCGCGCGGCCCCGAACCACAGCTCGGCCACCGCGCTGGCGCGCAGCGGGTTGTCCAGGTACAGCGGGTAGGCGATGTGCTCGGTGAGCAGGTCCAGCAGCGGTACCTCGTGCCAGTCCCAGTTGGGCGCGTACTCGGAGACGCCGGTGGCCCGGTCGACCTGCCCCGGCACGCTCACCCCGACCCCGAGCACCCGGGCGCCCTCGATCCCGGCCTGGGTGACCACCGAGCCGACGGCGGTGGCCACGTGGGCGACCACCTGCTCGGGCAGGCTCTCGCTGGCCCGGACGTCCTCCTCGGCGCGGGCCAGGACGTTCAGCCCCAGGTCGAACAGCTCGACGTGGACGTACGTCTCGGCGATGTCGACGCCGATCAGCGCGCCGCCCGAGGCGTTGACCGCGACCAGGCCCCGGGGGCGGCCGCCGGCCGAGTCCTCGAAGCCGACCTCCGTGATCATGCGGAGGTCGAGCAGCTCGCCCACGAGGGTGGCGACCGTGGCGAGGCTGAGGCCGGTGGCGGCGGCCAGCTCCTGCCGGGAGGTGGGCGACGCGGCGATGATCTGGCGCAGCACCTCGTAGCGGTTCGCGGTGCGGATGTCACGTGATGTGCGCTTCACCGGAGTGCCCATCCTTTCCCAGGCCGGCCAGGGCCGGGTCGACGTCGGCACCGGCGCGGCGCAAGGCTATGGGCTGCCGGGACTTTCGACAAGGGGTTAGGAAAGGGGCTTTATAAAGTGCGCCGCTGGTGGCGGCCGGTGGTGTCCGGCCGTGGCCGGACCATGATGCCCCGGAGCGCGTGAGCGGGGCGCGTCAGCCTGTGCCGGGCGCGCCGTCCTCGGCCGCGCCGCCCGGGTGGCCCGCCGCCGTCCCGCCCCGGGTGCCCGCTCCGGCGACCGCGGCGGCGAGCTGCCGCTGCACCTGCTCCGGCAGTGTGCTGCCGTGGACGGCGCCGACCAGCTCCCGGGCCAGGTGGTGCAGCTTGGTGTTGGTGTTCTGGGAGGTCCTCACCAGCACGCTCCAGGCCGCCTCGGGGCTCAGGCTGAAGGAGGCCATCAGGATGCCGCGGGCCAGGTCGATGGTCGGCCGCGTCTGCATCGCGCGGCGCAGCTGGGCGACTTCGGTGAGCAGGCCGTCCTGGTCGGCGTCCGCCCGCGGGTCGCCGCCGTCCGGGCGTGCGGCGTCCGTGAACAGCTCCCGCGTGCCCGTCAGGTCGAGGACGCGTTCGACCGCGCGGCCGGCGCAGCGGATCACGACGGTCTTGCCCTGGTCGAGGGCGCGCGTGCGCAGGTCGAGCAGGACGTTGACGCCGGAGCAGTCGCAGAACCCGACCGAGTCCAGATACAGGTCGACGCCGCTGACCGACAGGGTCAGGATGTCGTACAGGTCGGGCAGGAGCCGTCGGCCGCCCAGGTCGAGTTCGCCCCACAGGGTCACGGTCATCCGGTCACCGTCCGGCAGGACGTCCAGGGTTGCCATGCAGGGCGGGATCACCGGTGCCGCGCTGTCCTCCACCGCGGGCGCGGCGCCCTCCTGCGTCTGAGACCGCGCAGAGTACGCAGGCTCCGGCATGGCTCTGATCTCCCTGTCTGTCGGCCCGCCTCCGGTTCAAGCCTTGCCTCTCTACCCCACACACGTCAACCAATACATGAAACGCAGTACGTGTTTTTGATTGCGTGAATGCCCGGTCGCTAGAGTGGGGGCATGGATGGAGTGCCCGAGCCACACACCGGATGGACGTTCCTCACCAACCATGCCCGGGTGCTGGCGGCCATCGCCGACAACCACAGCGCCCGTATCCGGGACATAGCCGCCCACTGCCGGCTCACCGAACGCGCCGTTCAGAAGATCATCGCCGACCTGGAGCAGGACGGATATCTCTCCCACACCAGGGAGGGGCGCACGAACACCTACCGGATCGACCCGGGGAAGGTGCTGCGCCACCCCGCCGAGGCCGGTCTCACGGTGGCGGCGCTGCTCTCCCTGCTCGTCCAGGACGAGGCCGACCGCGCCACGGTCCCCGGCCGGCCGCACGCCACGACCTGACCGCCCGGCCGTCCGCGCCGACGGCCGCGCAACTCACCCTGACCGCCCGGCCGTCCGCTCCGGTGGCCGCGCACCACACCCTGGCCCCCCGGGGCCGTCCGCGCCGACGGTCGCACGCCATGCCCGGCCCCCCGGCCTTCCGCTCCGGTGGCCGCGCACCACACCCTGGCCCCCCGGGCCGTCCGCGCCGACGGCCGCACGCCATGCCCGGCCCCCCGGCCGTCCGCTCCGGTGGCCGCGCACCACACCCTGCCCCCCCCCGGGCCGTCCGCGCCGACGGCCGCACGCCACGCCCGGGCCCCGGCCGTCCGCTCCGGCGGCCGCATGCCACGACCCGACCGCCCGGCCGTCCGCTCCGGCCGGCCTCGCGCTCACGCCCGGGTCAGCATGTCCCGCACGAACGCGTTGGCGAACGTCCCGTCCGGGTCCAACTCCCGCGCCAGCGCCCGGAAGTCGTCCAGCCGCGGATACAGCCCCCGCAGCACCGGCGCCGGCACGGTGAACACCTTCCCCCAGTGCGGCCGCGCCCCGAACGGCGCCAGCGCCGCCTCCACCTCCCGCACCACCGGCAGCACCGCCCGCGTGTCCTCGATCCAGGTGAAGTGCGCGGCCACGGTGTCCCGGCCGTGCGACGGGCTCAGCCACTGGTCGTCGCCGGCGACCGTACGCACCTCGCAGGTCTGCAGGACCGGGGCGATCCTCTCCCGGATCGCGTCGAGCGCGTGCAGCATCCCCACGGCGTGCTCGCGCGGCAGCAGGTACTCCGACTGCAGCTCCGCCCCGCTGCTCGGCACGAACTCGGCCCGGAAGTGCGGCAGCCGCTCGTGCCACGGCCCCGGCACCCCGAACTGCTCGGTGCAGTTGACCGCGGGCATGCCCGGTACCGGATGCAGCTTCTCGGTGGCCGCGGCGGCCCAGGGGAAGGCGGGCAGCGGCTGGTCGGTGCGCCGCTTGAGCCACACCTGCCGGAAGCCCGGCGCACGCCAGTCGGTGAACAGGCTGACGCTGTACGCCGTCGCCATCACCGTCTCGAACGTGCCGGAGTCCAGCCCCTGGAACGGCAGTTCGGTGAAGACGTGCTGCTCGACCTCGTAGGCCGGCTCCAGGTCGAGGGTGAGCGCGGTGACGACACCGAGCGCGCCCAGGGAGGTGACGGCCCCGCCGAACCGCTCCTCGCCCCGGCCCACGACCACCGTCGAGCCGTCCGCCGTGACCAGCTCCACCTCGCGCACGGGCGCCGAGAGCGGGCCGTTGAGCACCCCCGAGCCGTGGGTGCCGGTCGCGACCGATCCCGCGACCGAGATGTGCGGCAGGGACGCCATGTTGGGCAGCGCGAGACCGTGCGCGTGCACCCGGCGGGCCAGCTCCGCGTAGCGCACACCGCCGCCGACCCGGACCGTACGGGCCGCCGTGTCGACCTCCACCTCCGGCGGCAGGCCGGCCAGCGACAGCAGGACGCCGTCGGCACCCGGCTCGGCGATCTCGTTGAACGAGTGACCGCTGCCCAGCACCCGGACCCGGCCGCTGTCCGCGACGAGCGCGCGCAGCGCGGTGAGCGACTCCGGCCGGTGCACCTCCTTGGCCGCGTAGGTGATGTTGCCCGCCCAGTTGGTCACGGTGCCGTTCATCGCGTCGTCCCTTCCCCGAGGCAGCGGGGACCGGCTGAGGCCCCCGCCGGAACCTACCCCGGCCCCCCGTCCATTGCCGTCGCCGCCCCGGCCGCATACCGTGGAGGCCCTGTAGAGAGCGGTTTCTACATATGTCGCCGAGCCGGAAAGGCCACCTCCTTGAGCCAGCGCCCCCAGGCACTGTTCGCCATGGCAGCCGAGCATGTGCCGCAGGTCTTCCCGCCCGAGGTGCTGGCGCGGCTGCGGGCGTCCGTGGACATCGATCCCGCCCTCGTGGCCGGGGACTTCACCGACCCGCGCGTCCTCGACGCGCTCGCCCGGACCGAGATCCTGGTGACCGGCTGGGGCTGCCCCCGGCTCGACGAGGCGGTCCTCGACGCGGCGCCCCGGCTGCGCGCCGTGCTGCACTCGGCCGGCTCGGTCAAGTCCTTCGCCACGCCCGGGGTCTGGCGGCGCGGCATCGCCGTCTCGTCGGCCGCCGCCGCCAACGCGCTGCCGGTGGCCGAGTACACCCTCGCCGTGATCCTGCTCGCCGGGAAGGACGTCTTCGCCGCCCGCGAGCGGATGCGCGCGACCCGCACCTCCCCGGGCTGGGGCGTCATCCCCGGCATCGGCAACCACGGCCGCCGCGTCGGCGTCATCGGCGCCTCCCGCATCGGCCGCCGCGTCCTGGAACTCCTGCGCCCTTTCGACCTGCGGCCGGTGCTCACCGACCCGTACGTCGACGAGAAGGAGGCCGCCGCGCTCGGCGTCCCCCTGCTGCCGCTGGAGGAACTGCTGCGCACGTCCGGCATCGTCACCGTGCACGCCCCCGAGACGCCCGAGACCCACCGCATGATCGGCCGCCGCGAACTGGCCCTGATGCCCGACGGGGCGGTGCTGATCAACACGGCCCGCGGCGCGCTGGTCGACCACGACGCCCTCGTGGCGGAACTGCGCTCGGGGCGCCTGACCGCGGTCCTCGACGTCACCGACCCCGAGCCGCTCCCCGCCGACTCGCCCCTCTACGACCTGCCCGGGGCCTTCGTCACCCCCCACCTTGCGGGCTCCCAGGGCAACGAGCTGGCACGGCTCGGCCTGGCCGTCGCGGAGGAGGCCGAACGGCTGCTGGCCGGAGGAGAACTGGCGCACGCCGTCGACCCGGCGGCGCTGGAACACGCGGCCTGACACGACGACCCCCCTGTGCGATCCCAGCAAACCGCCGCAAACCAGGCATTCCCCCGGCTCGGGGGGACCCGGTACCGCCCCCGCGCACCCATGGGCATACCGTGAGGAGTCGTACGTCCGAGCCGGGAGGAGAGACGGGATGGGCAGCGGCAGCCGTACCGCGCTGGTCGAGGATCTGATGGAGCGGTTCCCGCACGTCCCGCGGGAGGCCGTCTTCAAGGAGGACCTGCTCCGGGGCGGCGTGGCCTTCGACCCGTCCGCGCTCAGCGACAACGAGGGCGGCGAGGTCAAGCCGAAGTCGTACTTCATCTTCTCCTTCGACCACGGCACCCTGCCCGAGCTGGGCGAGGCCGCACTGCGCCGGCCCCCGGAGGAGATCATCCTCACCGGCGGCCCCTACGACCTGCGCCGCACGGTCGTCTCGGTCCGGGTGAACCCCGCCTCGCCCTACCGCGTCGCCGCGAACGAGGACGGCGTGCTCGGCCTGTACCTCGACGGCAGGCGGATCTCCGACGTCGGCGTGCCGCCGATGCCCGAGTACTACCGGCACACCCTCGCCAACGGGAAGTCGGTCATGGAGGTCGCCCCGACCATCCAGTGGGGCTACCTGATCTACCTCACGGTCTTCCGCGTCTGCCAGTACTTCGGCGCCAAGGAGGAGTGCCAGTACTGCGACATCAACCACAACTGGCGCCAGCACAAGGCCGCCGGGCGGCCGTACACGGGCGTGAAGGACGTCGAGGAGGTCCTGGAGGCGCTGGAGATCATCGACCGGTACGACACGGCGAAGGCCTCCACCGCCTACACGCTCACCGGCGGCGCCATCACCAAGACCGTCTCCGGGCGCGACGAGGCCGACTTCTACGGCCACTACGCCAAGGCCATCGAGGAGCGCTTCCCCGGCCGCTGGATCGGCAAGGTCGTCGCCCAGGCGCTGCCGCGCGACGACGTCCAGCGGTTCAAGGACTACGGCGTGCAGATCTACCACCCCAACTACGAGGTGTGGGACGAGTACCTGTTCAAGATGTACTGCCCCGGCAAGGAGCGGTACGTCGGCCGCGACGAGTGGCACAAGCGCATCCTGGACTCCGCCGAGATCTTCGGCGCGCGCAACGTCATCCCCAACTTCGTGGCGGGCGTGGAGATGGCCGAGCCCTTCGGCTTCAAGACGGTCGACGAGGCCATCGACTCCACCACCGAGGGCCTGCGCTTCTTCATGTCCCACGGCATCACGCCCCGCTTCACCACCTGGTGCCCGGAGCCCACGACCCCGCTCGGCAAGGCCAACCCGCAGGGCGCGCCCCTGGAGTACCACATCCGCCTGCTCCAGGCGTACCGGCAGACCATGGAGGACTTCGGTCTCTCCTCGCCCCCCGGCTACGGCCCGCCCGGCGCCGGCAACGCGGTCTTCTCGGTCAGCTCCTTCATGGACAGCCTCCCGGCGGACGAACCCACCCCGCTTGTATAACGCTTCGGTGACGTCGTCCATCATTGCGGTACGGCGTTGAGTCGCAGGGCGGCCGCGCCCGTACGGCATACGGAGGCCCACGGGGTGCGCCGCCCTGTGCTGATATCTGAACAGGGCGCTTGTCAGTTGTGTGGGAGGCGTGAAAAGCTCTGGCCCTGCCCCGAGGTTCCCCCCAACTCCACTGCCAATTCGGTGAGTTGACCTCGCTTGTGTGGATGCAGGAGACCCATGCCCGACCTGCCGACCCCTCAGGACGCCACCGAGGCCGCGCTGTTCTCCGAGTGCTGGGACGCCGTCCTCGCCTACGCCGACCTGTGCACCTCCGGTTCCGCCGCCGCCGCACAGCTCGGCCGCGAGGCGTTCGCACACGGCATACGCGAGGCCCGCGCCGCCGAGACCGGTCCGGCCCGTGCCGCCGGCCGCCGTCCCGCCCGGCTGCCCCGCATACCCCTGCTGCTGACCGCCGTACGCACCACGGCCGCGGCCTGGGAGGAGGAGGGGCAGGGCCACAAACTCGACCCCGACCTGCGCCTGTGGCTCAACTCGGACAAGGCCGCCCGCTACACCGGCCCGCCGCTGCGGCGGCCGCTCGCGCTGCGCGGCCTGCGCGACCTCCAGCAGGCGGACGCCGAACTGCTGTGGCTCGCCGAGGTGGAGGCGCTGCCGCTGTCCCTGGTCGCCCGCCGCCTGGCCCTCGACCCGGCCACCGCCGCCGAGGAACTCCAGCAGGTGCGCACCCTGTTCCGGGACCGCTGCCACCGCAACCACCTCGACACGCCGATGGAGTCCGGCTGCCGCAGCTACGCCCGGCTGCTGGACGCCGTCACCCGCTCCTCCGCTGCCGACACCCCCGGCGACCTCTCCCGGCACCTCGCCACCTGCGTGCAGTGCGCCGAGGCCGCCGCCTGCCTGCGCCTGCACGGGGGCGGACTGCCCGCCGCGCTGGCCGGCGGAGTCATCGGCTGGGGCGGTCTCGCCTACCTGGAACGCCGCCGCCGCGCCGCCGAGGTGCGACTCGGCGCCGGCCGCCCCGGCCAGGCCGACCAGGCCGCCGCGGAGGAGGAGGACAAGGCGCAGAAGGCCCGCGTCGCCCGCAACGGCCTGCTCGTCGCCGCCGTCCTGGTCTCCGTCCTGGCGCTCGGCGTCTCGCTGATGCCCTTCGGCGGCTCCGGCGGCGACCTCGGCGCACGCGACGACGCCGGCCGCCAGCCCGTGGCCGACCCCGGCCCGTCCCTGCCGTCCGCCCCCTCCCTGCCGCCCGCGACCTCGAAGCCGGCCGACGAGGCCACCGGGAAGAAGGAGCAGCCGCACAAGCCCGGCAAGCCGGAGGGCAGCAACCGCCAGACCGAACCGCAGGGCACCTCCTCGCCCACCGACCGGTCCGGATCCGACGAGAGCGCCGACCCCGTCTGCCGGGTCGAGTACGACCTGGTCAACCAGTGGCCCGACGGCTTCCAGGCCACCGTCACCGTCACCAGCAGCAAGGCGCTCGACTCCTGGCGGGTGTCCTGGTCCTTCCGGGACGGCCAGCACGTCGGCCAGATGTGGGACGCCTCCGTCTCCCAGGACGGCTCCCGCGTCACCGCCACCGCCGCCGACTACAACAAGTCGGTCCCCGCCGGCGGCAACCTGGCCTTCGGCTTCCTCGCCTCCTGGCGCGGAAAGAACTCCCCGCCGTACGACTTCGCGCTGAACGGGGACGACTGCGCGAAAACCAGTTGACGCGACTCCGCCGTGCCGGGATAACGTGACGGCGGTTCCAGAAGTGTGAGGGATCACGAAGAGTCGAGGATCGAGGAGGTGTCGACCGATGGCTGTCATTGCGATGAGCGCTGCCCGCATCCAGATCATCACGTCCACCTCCATGGCCACCGGCTGATCCGACCGACCGTCGGGCCGGGGGCCGACCTTGGGAAGGGTCACCCTTGACTTCCAGCTCCACTCCCTCCGTTTTCTCCGCGCTCGCTCCCTACGGCTGGGACGACGCATGGGCGGCGGAGTTCGCCCCGTACGCCACCGAAGGACTGCTGCCCGGACGCGTCATCCGGGTCGACCGCGGGCAGTGCGACGTCGTCACCGCCGGCGGGGTGCTGCGCGCCGACACCGCGTTCGTCACGCCGCACGACCCGATGCGGGTCGTCTGCACGGGCGACTGGGTCGCCGTCGAGCCCGGCGGGAACCCGCGCTACGTCCGCGCCTACCTGCCGCGCCGCACCGCCTTCGTCCGCTCCACCTCCTCCCAGCGGTCCGAGGGGCAGATCCTCGCGGCCAACGTCGACCACGCCGTCGTCGCCGTGTCCCTCGCCGTCGAGCTCGACCTCGGCCGCATCGAGCGATTCCTCGCGCTCGCCTGGGAGTCCGGGGCACAGCCCGTCGTCGTCCTCACCAAGGCCGACCTCGTGCCGGACGCCGTCACCCGCTCGCACCTCGTCCAGGACGTGGAGACCAGCGCGCCCGGCGTGCCGGTGGTGCCCGTCAGCGCCATGGACGGGGACGGGCTCGACGTGGTCGCGGCGATCGTCGGCGGCGGTACGTCCGTCCTGCTCGGGCAGTCCGGCGCGGGCAAGTCCACCCTCGCCAACGCGCTGCTCGGCGAGGACGTCATGGCCGTCCAGGCCACCCGCGACGTCGACGGCAAGGGCCGCCACACCACCACCACCCGCAACCTCCTCGCGCTGCCCGGCGGGGGTGTCCTGATCGACACGCCGGGGCTGCGGGGCGTGGGCCTGTGGGACGCCGAGAGCGGCGTCGGACAGGTGTTCTCCGAGATCGAGGAACTGGCCGAGCGGTGCCGCTTCCACGACTGCGCCCACGAGGCCGAGCCGGGCTGCGCCGTCCTGGCCGCCGTCGACTCCGGTGAGCTGCCGGAACGGCGGCTGACCAGCTACCGCAAGCTGCTGCGGGAGAACCAGCGCATCGTCGCCAAGACCGACGCCCGGCTCCGGGCCGAGATCCGCAAGGACTGGAAGCGGAAGGGGGCGATCGGCAGGGCCGCGATGGAGGCGAAGCGCGGCCCGCACTGGCGTTCGTAACCGTCCGCGGCCCGCAGCGCGGTGTCCGATTTCCGCCAGCGGCATCCCCGCCGACGGCGGAGACTGGACACCGTGAGGGACGAGGACACGGGGGAAGACCCCAGGTACGAGGCCGTACGCAGCCGTGACGGCCGTTTCGACGGCGCCTTCTTCTTCGCCGTCGAGACGACCGGCATCTACTGCCGGCCGAGCTGCCCCGCGATCACCCCGAAACGGGCCAACGTGCGGTTCTTCGCCACGGCCGCCGCCGCGCAGGGTTCCGGCTTCCGGGCCTGCCGGCGGTGCCGCCCGGACGCCGTGCCCGGCTCCGCCGAGTGGAACGTCCGGGCGGACGCGGTGGGCCGGGCCATGCGGCTCATCGCCGACGGCGTCGTCGACCGCGAGGGCGTCGCCGGACTCGCCGCACGGCTCGGCTACAGCGCCCGGCAGGTGCAGCGGCAGCTCACCGCCGAACTCGGCGCCGGACCGGTCGCCCTCGCCCGGGCCCAGCGGGCGCACACCGCGCGCGTCCTGCTCCAGACCACCGCGCTGCCGGTCACCGAGATCGCGTTCGCCGCCGGCTTCGCCAGCGTGCGGCAGTTCAACGACACGATCCGCGCCGTGTACGCCTCCACCCCGAGCGAGCTGCGCGCCGCCGCGCCGAAGAACGGCCGGGGCCGCCGTACGGCCACCCCGAGCGCCGGCATCCCGCTCCGGCTCGCCCACCGCGGCCCCTACCAGGCCGGCCCCGTCTTCGACCTGCTGGAACGCGAGGCCGTACCCGGCATCGAGGAGATCGACGGCCCACCGGGAGCACGCACCTACCGGCGTACGCTCCGCCTGCCGTACGGCACCGGCATCGTCGCCGTCGACGAACGGCCCGGCACCGCGCGGACCGGCCCCGGCGCCCACCCCGGCGGCTGGCTCGACGCCCGGCTGCACCTCACCGACCCCCGCGACCTGACCACCGCCGTCCAGCGGCTGCGACGGCTGTTCGACCTGGACGCCGACCCCTACGCCGTCGACGAGCGCCTCGCCGCCGACCCGCGCCTCGCGCCCCTGGTCGCCGCCCGGCCCGGGCTGCGCTCGCCGGGCACCGCCGACCCGGAGGAACTCGCCGTGCGGGCCCTGGTCGGCCGGACCGCGGCGGAACGGCTCGTCCGGCGCTACGGCAAGACCCTCGACGCCCCCTGCGGCGGCCTCACCCATCTCTTCCCCGAGCCGGCCCTCCTCGCCGGGGCCGAGCCCGACGGCACCCTCGGCGCGCTCGCCGCCGCCCTCGCCGACCACACCGTCCGCCTGGACCCGGGCGCCGACCGGGACGACGCCCAGGACGCCCTGCGGGCCGTGCCCGGCCTGGACGCCCGCACGATCGCCGAGATCCGCACCCGCGCCCTCGGCGACCCGGACGTCGCCCCGCCCGGCCCGGACGTCCCCGAGAGCTGGCGCCCCTGGCGCTCGTACGCACTGAACCACCTGCGCGCAGCAGGGGAGTGGGAGCTTCGATGACCCATCCGACCTACTGGACGAGCGTGCCCAGCCCCCTCGGGCCGCTGCTCCTCACCGCCGCCCCGGCCGGCGAGCTGACCTCGCTGTCCGTGCCCGGGCAGAAGGGCGGACGCGAGGTGCGGGACGACTGGCGGCGGGACCCCGGGCCCTTCCGCGAGGCCGAGGAGCAGCTCGCCGCCTACTTCGCCGGGGACCTGAAGGAGTTCCGGCTGACCTGCCGCACCGAGGGCACCGCCTTCCGGGAGAAGGTGTGGGCCGCGCTCGACGACATCCCCTACGGGTCGACGACGACCTACGGCGAGATCGCCGCGCGGATCGGAGCGCCCCGGGCCGCCGTACGGGCCGTCGGCGGTGCGATCGGGGCCAATCCGCTGCTGGTGGTGCGGCCGTGCCACCGGGTGATCGGGGCGGACGGCGCGCTGACGGGCTACGCCGGGGGCCTGGACCGCAAGGTGCGGCTGCTGACGCACGAGGGCGTGCTGCGCCCCTGAGGACTCACCCCCAGAAGACGGTGCCCACCCAGGCCGCCGCGATCAGCTGGCAGGTGAACAGTTCGGCCAGGATGCCGGAGCCGCCCGCGCGCATGACCGTGCGCAGGGCGGCGACCGCGTCGGTGTGACGGCCGAGGCGGAGCCGCTCGTAGAGGTAGATGCCGGCCAGGAAGCCGGGGATCGCGCCGAGCACCGGCAGCAGGACGAAGCCGAGGGTGGAGCCCGCTCCGGCGTACGCCAGCATGCGGCGGTTGGCGCCGCTCGCGCGCAGCCGCCGGGGCGGCAGCGCCCAGCGGACGGCCTGGGAGACGAACATCAGGACCGTGGCGCCCACCAGCACCCACCAGGCGACGGGCTGCGGGTCCTTGAGCGCCCACCACATCACCGCGGCCCACACCAGCAGCGACCCCGGCACCGCGGGCAGCAGCACTCCGCACAGACCGAGCAGGATGACCAGCCCGACCAGCAGGAGGTCCCACACTCCCATCTGACCAGACTGCCGGAAGCCGGGAGAAGACGCAGGTCAGGACCCTGGCAGCGGCCCAGACCCGCAGGTCAGCCGGGTGCGGCCCCCGGGGCGCCCCGGTATCGCATGGCCGTTCTACGGCTCACTCGACGTGCCGTTCGTCGCGGGGTGGCGGGCCGGTTTTTCCCCAAGCACCGTTTTCATCCGGCTCGTGCGGTGGACAATTAGGGGCATGAGCCAGCAGGGGGGAAGGCCCACCGGTCACGAGGACGACTGGTGGGGGCAGTTGTACGACGACTCCACCGGCGACACGGGCCCCGCACCGGCCCCCGATTCCCTGGACGACCGTTTCGCCTCGGCGGCGGGGACGGTCGGTGACCAGGGCGTTTCCGCGGCGAGCGACGAGCGGCCGGGCCCCGGCACGGACACGGTGACGGACCGGCCGTACCGCGGGGACGCGGATCCGGTCGTACCGGCGCCGAGGTCCGGGGCCGACGACGCGAGGGACGCGCCGGCCACCCGGCGCCCCACCGACCCGGTGGCCGACCAGGCCACCGAACGGGCCCCTGACCGGGCCCTCGACCGTGATCCGTGGCGCGCGCCGTGGGAACCACCGCCGGCCCGTCCCACGGGCCCCGTGACCTTCCCGACCCCCACGAAGCCGCCGGACCGCGCCGAGCGGCCCCCCGAGCCGCCGCCCACCAGCGGCACGGCCCCACCACCACCCGCCCCCTCACGGCCTCCCCGCCCGCGGACGCCCCCGCCCCCGCCTCCTGCCCTTCCTCCCTCCTGGCCGCGCCGGGAGGGCAGCGCGGTGGAGGAACCGCCCGAGAAGGCCGCGCCGCCGACGGACGTCACCCGGCCTCAGCCCGGCACGGGCGCGTCCCCGGTGGCCGCAGGCCCGCCACCCGCGGCACCGCCGACCACGTCCCCGCCCTCCACGCCGCCTCCGCCCCTCACCACGCCCTCGGCCCCCACGGCTCCGCCCGCCACCACGCCCCCCTCCGACCACCCCGGCCCCCGGATCGAGCCGCCCGCGACCGGCCCCCGCCCCCGTGGGTACGTCGGCTCCCGGCCCCCCACCTACGACGCCGAACCCACCGCCCTGCCGTCCGCGGACCCCGACGATCTCGACGACCTCGTCGCGGACACCGTGCTCGACGGCGCCCGGTACGGGGCCTGCACCCTGCGCGCCGTCTCGCTGCGAGGGGACTCCGCGCGGTACCGGGGGGAGCCCCGCCGGGACTCGCTGCTCACCGCCCGCTTCGGCACGGGCGAGCAGGCGCTGCTGCTGGTGGCGATGGCGACCGGGGCCCGTGCCACGCCGGGCGCGCACCGGGCGGCCGCCGAGGCCTGCCACTGGATCGGTCGGGCCGTCGGACGCAGTCACCCCCGGCTCGTCGAGGACATAAGGGCCGGCCGGCGCGGCGACCTCAAGTCCGGCCTGCACCGCCTCACCGACCGCAGCCTCGGCAAACTCCGCGCCAGCGCCGCCGAGCAGGGCATCGACCCGGAGGAGTACGCGGCCGGCCTGCGCTGCCTGCTGCTGCCCGCCGACCCCGAGTGCCGTACGCGCGTCTTCTTCGGCGTCGGACCCGGCGGACTGTTCCGGCTGCGCGAAGGCGAGTGGCAGGACATCGAACCGCAGGTCACCGATGTCAAGGGCGAACCGGTCCTGGGCTTCGGCTCGCCGCCCTCCGAGACCTCCGAGGGGGACCGGCTCACCATGGACCTCGGCATCCCGACCCCGCCGAGCCCCTACGAACCGGCCCCGGAACCACCCCGCGAACCCTTCCGCTTCCGCACCTCCGTCGCCCGCCCGGGCGACACGCTCCTGATGTGCAGCAGCGGCCTCGCCGACCCGTTGCGCGGCGAACCCGAACTGTGCGAGTACCTCGCCGACCGGTGGTCCCGCCCCGAACCGCCCGGTCTCGCGGCCTTCCTCGCCGACTCCCAAGTACGGGTCAAGGGATACGCCGACGACCGTACGGCCGCAGCCGTTTGGGAGGCGTGACCGCGCCCGCTGTGACTTGATGGAACCCGGAGGGATCCCAGGAGACCGAAGGGGCAGACGAGAACCATGGCCAAACAGAACGTCGCGGAACAGTTCGTCGACATCCTGACCCGCGCCGGCGTCAAGCGCCTCTACGGCGTCGTCGGTGACAGCCTCAACCCCGTCGTCGACGCCGTCCGCCGCAACTCCGCCATCGACTGGATCCACGTCCGGCACGAGGAGACCGCCGCCTTCGCCGCCAGTGCCGAGGCCCAGATCACCGGCGGTCTCGCCGCATGCGCCGGCTCCTGCGGACCCGGCAACCTCCACCTCATCAACGGCCTCTACGACGCCCACCGCTCCATGGCCCCGGTCCTCGCCCTCGCCTCGCACATCCCGTCCAGCGAGATCGGCCTCGGCTACTTCCAGGAGACCCACCCCGACCGGCTGTTCGCCGAGTGCAGCCACTACAGCGAGATGATCTCCAGCCCGCAGCAGATGCCGCGGCTGCTGCAGACCGCCATCCAGAACGCCGTCGGCCGCAGCGGCGTCAGCGTCGTCACCCTGCCGGGCGACATCGCCGACCGGCCCGCCCCGGAGCAGGCCGCCGAGACCGCCCTCGTCACCTCCCGGCCGACCGTCCGCCCCGGCGACGCCGAGATCGACCGGCTCGTCGAGATGATCGACGAGGCCGGCAAGGTGACCCTCTTCTGCGGCAGCGGCACGGCCGGGGCGCACGCCGAGGTCATGGAGTTCGCGGCGAAGATCAAGTCACCGGTCGGGCACGCCCTGCGCGGCAAGGAATGGATCCAGTACGACAATCCGTTCGATGTCGGGATGAGCGGGCTGCTCGGCTACGGCGCCGCCTACGAGGCCACCCACGAGTGCGACCTGCTGATCCTGCTCGGCACCGACTTCCCCTACAACGCCTTCCTCCCCGACGACGTCAAGATCGTTCAGGTCGACATCCGGCCCGAACACCTCGGCCGCCGCTCCAAGCTGGACCTCGCGGTGTGGGGCGACGTACGGGAGACGCTGCGCTGCCTGATCCCGCGGGTGAAGGAGAAGAAGAACCGCCGCTTCCTCGACCGGATGCTGAAGAAGCACGCCGACGCGCTGGAGGGCGTGGTGAAGGCGTACACCCGCAAGGTGGAGAAGCACACGCCGATCCACCCCGAGTACGTGGCGTCCGTGCTCGACGAAGTCGCCTCCGACGACGCCGTGTTCACCGTCGACACCGGCATGTGCAACGTCTGGGCCGCCCGCTACATCTCACCCAACGGCCGCCGCCGCGTCATCGGTTCCTTCTCCCACGGCTCGATGGCCAACGCCCTGCCCATGGCGATCGGCGCGCAGTTCACCGACCGGGGGCGCCAGGTCGTGTCGATGTCCGGCGACGGCGGCTTCTCCATGCTGATGGGCGACTTCCTGACGCTGGTGCAGTACGACCTGCCGGTCAAGGTCGTCCTGTTCAACAACTCCTCCCTCGGCATGGTCGAGTTGGAGATGCTGGTCGCCGGGCTCCCGTCCTACGGCACCGCCAACAAGAACCCCGACTTCGCCGCCGTCGCCCGCGCCTGCGGCGCCTACGGCGTGCGCGTCGAGAAGCCCAAGGACCTCGCCGGGGCCCTGAAGGACGCCTTCAAGCACAAGGGCCCGGCCCTCGTCGACGTCGTCACCGACCCCAACGCCCTGTCCATCCCACCGAAGATCAAGGCCGAGATGGTGACCGGCTTCGCCCTCTCCGCCTCCAAGATCGTCCTGGACGGCGGCGTGGGCCGCATGCTCCAGATGGCCCGCTCCAACCTGCGGAACGTGCCGCGTCCATAGGGGTGTCGTACCGGGGCCGCAGCCGACGGGCGAGGCTGCGGCCCCAGTTCTGGCCCGGCGCCTCGACGTACCGGTGGGTCAGCGCGCACAGGGGCAGCAGCACGGCGTAGAACGCCACCTCCAGCGCGAGCTGGTCCTGCCGGCGGCGGCCGGCGGTGCTGTCGATCACGGCCAGCAGCACCGGGTGCACCAGGTAGACCGAGTAGCTGATCGTTCCCGGCCAGGCCAGCACACGCGGTATCGCCCGGCGGCGCACGGCAAGACCGGCGCCGAAGGTGAGCGCGGCCAGCAGGAACGCCGTGATCCAGCCGCGCCGCGTGAAGTGGTCGCCGTCGCCGTAGCGGCAGGCACTCGCCACGGCACAGGCGACCACCACCAGGGCGGCGCCCGCCGCGCGCCGCCAGGTGATCTGGCCGTTCTCGGCACGGTGGACGGCGGTGCCGAGGAACATCACGGCGAGGATCACCAGACCCTCCCACAGCGGGATCGTGCCGTTGAACGGGACCAGCACGAGCGCCGGCACCCCGCCCAGCACACCCCCGAACACCCGCAGTACGGGTGGTCCGTAGCTCGCGCAGCCGATGGCGACCACCATGGCGACCGACGCGCACGCGATGAGCGGGCCGGTGCCGGTCCTGCCGGACAGGGCGGAGGCCGGCAGCACCGCTCCCGCCGCCGCGCTCACGGCGGCGAGCACCGCCAGGGCGACCGCGACCGACGCGGACCTGTGGTGCAGACGGACCGTGAACAGGGCGACGACCAGCAGGTAGAAGCACATCTCGTAGGAGAGGGTCCACAGGACGAGCAGGAGGTTGGGCGTCCCCAGCAGCTCCTGCAGCAGGGTGACGTGGGCGACGGCCACCGCGGCGGCGCCCTGCCCGTCGAGGCCACGCCCCTCCGCGAGGCCCAGGAGGTCGACGGCGAGGTACACGGTGACGACGGCCGCCCACAGCGGGTACACGCGGAAGATCCGCCCGATCCAGAACGTCCGGACGCAGCCCCGGCGTTCCAGCGACGCGGGGATGATGTAGCCGCTCACCAGGAAGAACACCATGATGCCGTAGCGGCTGGTGTTGAACTGCGGCATCAGCTCCCGCCGGAAGTCCGCCAGGAAGGTGTACGACGAGTGGTCGAACACCACGACGAGAGCCGCGAGGCCGCGCAGCGCGTCCAGCCAGCCCAGGCGTGCCGGGCCGGTCGTGGCGAGGGTCATGCGGCTAGTCCTCCGGCAGCGTGACCCGCACCGGAACGCAGGGCACGGCCTCGGCCCTGGTCCGGTAGAACTCGACCGCGCGCGGCCGGGACGCGCCCCTGGTGTTCTCGAAGGCCAGGACGCTGCCCGGCCGCAGGGTGACGTCCCAGCGGGCCTTCATGGGGATGATGAGGACGCGTTCGCCCCGGCGGTCGACCCCCGCGAGCGGTGTGACCCTGCTGCGCTCGCAGACCTGGCCGGCGGGGAGCACGTCGACCGTCACGTGCACGCCCCACGAACTCACCTTCCGCGCGAGCTCGTACTGCGCCTCGACACTCATGTCCTGGTCCTTGACCGTGAGCCGGACACTGCCGTCCCCGCGGGGCGCCACCGCGTACGCGGGCGAGTCGGCCGGCGAGCCCGGCACGACCACCGCGGCGAGCCAGGCCGCCGCACAGGCCAGCGCGACGACGGCCATCCGGCGCGGACGGAACAGCGGGCGCGGGGAGGCCGCCGGGCTGTCCTGGCCGGCTCCGGTCGCGGCCGGTCGGGCCCGGCGCGTTGCGGCCTCGCGCCGTTCGATCTCCGACTTCAGCCCGTCCAGCAGCCGGTCCTCGAACGTCGTCCTCGTGCTCATGCTTCTCCCCTTGCGACGTGCAGCAGCGATGTGTCCGGCGTCTCCGGCCCCGTGGGACGTGCCGGTACGGCCGGGGGAGGCTTGCGGGCGGTGCCGGCCGGGGACTCCTCCCGCAGCGCCTTGCGCGCGCGGTGCAGCCGGACCCGGGCGGTGACCTGGCGGATGCCCAGCGCGGCCGCCGCTTCGGTCACCGTCAGCTGGTCCACCGCGATCAGTTCCACGACGGCCCGCTCGCCCTCGGGGAGTCTCGCCAGGGCGGCCAGGGCGCGCCGCCCGGGGCTCTCCGCGTCGAGTCGGTCCTCGATGCGGGCGATGTCGTCGGGCTCCAGCAGCCGCCGCCCCGAGATGCGCAGGTCGCGTTCGGTCTCCCGGGCGACCCGGCGGCGCTCCGACGACACGACGTTGCGCGCGATGCCGTACAGCCAGGCGGTCTCGCTGCCGAGGCGCGGCCGGTAGGAGTGGGCCGAGTCGAGGACCGCGAGGAAGATCTCGGCCGTCAGGTCGGCCGCCGTGTGCGGGTCGTCCACACGCCGGGCCACGAAACGCATCACCGCGTCCACGTGGCGCCGGTAGAACTCCTCGAAGAGCCGTGGATCCCGAACCGCTGCAGCGGGCCCGCCCCGTAACCGTTCCGCGTCATCCACAGGTGTCACCTTGTCGTCGAAGGCACGTCACTTGTTCTTGGAACGCGGCGGGAAAAGCGTTACAGGAGAGGCGGTCAGCTGTACGGCGCCCACTGCCGTGCGGACGTGTCGTACATGTAGCGGGGCAGGCCCCGGATGCCGCTGGTGCGGAACGGGCGGCCGTCGTCGTCGATGCGGATCGTGCCCCGGCGGCCCTGGGACGACCAGTCCAGCTCCAGGTACCACTGGCAGTCGCAGCCTTCCGTCCGGGCGGTGACCTGCAGCACCTCGGGGTCCTGTGCCGAGACGCGGTACGGCATGCGCACCGCCGGGATCGGCGTGCCGGCGTCGTTCCCGGGGACCGCGTGGGCGAGGGGGCGGTCCTTGTCCAGGTCCACGGCGAAGTGGCGCGGGGTGACGGAGCCGCCGCAGCCCTGGTCCATGGCGTAGGCGTTGCCCTGGACGGGTGCCGTGCGCCCCACCACGCGCACACGCAGCGCGTGCAGCACCACGGCCGTGTCGGACCGCCCCTGCACTGACAGTTCGACGAGCGTCTCGCCACCGTGCACCGCGCCGTGGGCCGCCGCCCAGGTGCCGGCGTCCTGCGGGGGCGGGGGCGGGGCGACCCGGCTCGGCGGCCGGGCGATGACGTAGTCGTGACCGCAGCCCAGCTTCCAGGCCTGGGAGTCGACGGACCAGGTGAGGGGGGTGCCGGAAGGCGTTCCGCCGGTGGGCGGGGTGGTGCGGGAGGAGGGCCCCGGGGAGGGCTCCTTCTTCTTCTCCTTCTCCTTGGGGGTGGCGGACGGTGAAGGCCGTTTGCCGGTGGGGGAGTTGTCCGGGGTGGGCGAGGTGGTGCGGCGGTCCGGTGCCTGGGCCTCCGGTGTGCCGTTCGCGGACGGGCCAGCGACGCGGGCACGGTCGTCGGCGGGTGTCCGACGGCTGTCCGGCAGCGCGGAGAGACTGCCGAGGGTCGCGAGCAGCGCGCAGGCGGCCGCCAGTCCGACCGCGACGCGTCTGCGGCGGTACCAGCGACCTGTGGCGTTCGCTGCGCCGGCGGTGTCGGTCGTGCCCGCGGTGTCGGCCGCGCCTGACGTGTCCGTCGTGGCTGGTGGCTCTTCCTCCGCAGCGGCGTCGGGTGCCGGGGCCTCCCCCGTGCCGGCGGTGCTCGCGGTACGCGGCCGTCGGCGGGCCTCCACCGCCAGGAGCCAGCGGCGGTGGAGTTCCAGGCGTTCCTCGGGGGAGGCCCCGCAGAGGGCCGCGAAACGTTCCACCGGGGCGAAGTCGAGCGGGACCGCCTCGCCCGCGCAGTAGCGGTGCAGGGTCGAGGTGTTCATGGCCAGACGGCGGGCCAGCGAGCCGTAACTGCGGTCCGTGCGGTCCTTCAACTCCCGCAACCGCGCCGCGAACTCCTCGACGTCGTCGACCTCTTCGTGTGCCGGCACCGTTCCCCCGCCCTCGTGTGGTCCGCCCCCGCCCGGGACGGCATCCCAGGCACCCATGTACCTGCACGTCAGAAGGGCTGGGATGGTTCCACCGCACCGAATCGGATGCGGGCTGTTGCATCCGGACGGTGGGACGGCTGATGCTCTTGGTGCCGCACCGACCAGGCCCGGGCCGACCAGCCGGGCCGGCCGCGGCATCCACATCCACGCACTCATCCACGCACTCATCCACGGGGGAACACCCATGCCCAAGCGCATGCGAGCAAGCGCTCTCACCGCACTCACCGCCGCCGCCCTCGCGGCGGGCACGGTCCTCATGGCACCGGCCGCCGGCGCCGCACCGAAGGCCGCCGCGCCCAAGTTCCTCTCGGCGTCCCAGCTGCCGCCGCACCCGACCTCGGCCTGGACGGCCGGCCCGGTCACCGAGGGATTCCCGCAGGGACTCGGCTCCTGCGTGGACACGGAGGGCGTGACCTCCTACGACTACCGGTACCGGGAGTTCCGGACCGACGTGGACGCGAGCGCCGTGCAGCTGACCGTCGTGGCGGACACGCCCGCCCTGGCCAAGGCCCTGGCGAAGCACTACGACGACCTGATCCGCACCTGCGCGGATCGCATCGAGAAGAACGACCCGGACGTCGTCGAGGCCGAGGGCCGGGACTACGGTTCGCTGCCCGTCGAGGAGGGCGCGCGCGTCCGCGGCGTGTACACCGAGACGTCCTGGGGCGCCACGGACATCTCGCTGCTGTCCGTCGGACGGGACGGCAGGACCGTCACCGTCGTGTCGTGGGGCCAGATGGGCTACTTCGACAGCGCTCCCGTGGAGGCCTTCAAGAAGACGACGACCACCGCCGTCAACAAGCTGTACTGACCGCGCCTCCGCCGGAAGACCGGGGCCGTCCTCCCGCCACGGGGGTGGGGGAGGGCGGCCCCGTCCTGCCCGTGGCGGCCGTGCGGACCGTCGCACTTCGGCCAACTTCACCGTGGCGCCGCGCCCTCCGCCCCGTCGCCCCAGCCCTTCACCGCGTACGCAGGGATCGGCAGCCGGCCGTCGGCCCATCGTCCGATCTCCGGCGGTCAGGATCCGCCCGGGGACCCGGACCGGCTACCCTCTTGTCCCCCTCTCCGCCACTGCCGTGCCGTTCAGCGGCCCGCCGCCCGGGCCGTCCGCCCCGTTCCGGTGGCCGAACACCTGGTCGTTGACAATTCGACATGACTGTCGCGTGTCCGACGGGGCATGGATCCCCGTGAACGTGTTCGAGCAGGAGGGGAACCGACATCGGCGCGCGGGCGGGGGTCATGGAGAGGCAGGTACGAGGGGGCGGTCCCGTAGCGATAGGGGCCTTCTCCGCGAAGACGGTGGAGGACAAGTCCGACGACGTCACGGAGCGGGTGCCGGCGCCACAGCTGAGGCGCAGACTCGGGCGGGCGGACCTCAGGGCCGTGCCGGAAGCCCGCAGGGCCCTCAGGGAGTTGCTCCGGCAGTGGGGGAGGCCGGGGCGGACCGATCTTCCCGACATAGCGGAACTGCTCACCAGCGAACTCGTCACCAACGCGATCGTCCACACCGACCACGACGCGGTCCTGACGGCCACCGTCGGGCCCCGCGGACTGCACGTGGAGGTACGAGACTTCGTGGCCCGCAGACCCCGGCTGCGCCTGCCGGTCGCCGACGACGGCACGAACGGCAGGGGCCTGTTCCTCGTGCAGTCCCTCGCGGACGCCTGGGGAGTCAGGGCCCACGGGGTGGGCAAGGCCGTCTGGTTCGAGCTGGCGGCCGAGGCGGCGTGACCGCCGAAGGGGGCGCGGCCCGCAGGCCACGCCCCCTCCTGTCGTGCTGTGGCTCGCTCAGCCGAACTGCTGCTCCAGGTCCTTGAGCTTGCGCTCCAGGGAGTCGAGACGCGGCAGCGCCATGGTGTCGTCCTCCGCGGTGAGGTCGACGGTCACCGGGTCAGCGCCGTGGCGAACGGGCTGCAGGGAGGGACGCGAGCGGACGGGCAGTTGTTCCGGCGCGGATATGGCAGGCTCCGCGGAGACCTGCGAGGAGCCGCGCTCCACCTGCACCTCCAGCTGCCGGCCGCCGCCGCGGCCGAGGTAGCCGCGGTGGCCGCGGCTGATCGCCTTCAGCTGGGCGCGCTCCACGCGCTGCTGGTCGCGGCGCCGCTGCCGGTCCGCGTCCTTCTTGCGCTTGTCCTCGCGGACCTCGTCGACCGCCTCGTCGAGGCTGCGCACACCCTCCAGCAGCATCAGCGACCAGGCCTTGTACGTCTCCCTGGGGGCCCGCAGCCAGCGCACGATACGGATCTGCGGCAGCGGGCGCGGCACCAGACCCTGCTCGCGCAGGGCGGCCCGGCGGGTCTGCTTCAGCGCGCGGTCGAACAGGACCGCCGCCGAGAGGGACATGCCGGCGAAGAAATGGGGGGCGCCGTCGTGGCCGACGCCCCTGGGCGCGTGCACCCAGTTGAACCAGGCCGCGGCGAGCGCGAACGTCCAGACCAGTATCCGGGAGCCGAGCGCGGCGTCACCGTGGCTGGCCTCGCGCACCGCGAGCACGGAGCAGAACATCGCCGCGCCGTCCAGGCCGAACGGGACGAGGTACTGCCAGCCGCCGGACAGGCCGAGGTTCTGCTCGCCGAAGCCGACCAGGCCGTGGAAGGAGAGGGCGGCGGCGACGGCCGCGCAGCAGAACAGAAGGACGTAGGAGACGGTGCCGTAGACGGCCTCCTTGCGTCTGCGGCGTTCCTCGCTGCGCTCCCAGGAATCGTCCGCGCTCGTGTCCTTGACCGAGGAGCGCTTGCCGCGCGCGAGCACCGCCACCGCCGCCAGCATGCCCAGGAGAAGCACGGCGCCCGGAAGCAGCCAGTTCAGCGATATGTCGGTCAGTCTCATGTGGGTGGTCCCTTGCATGGGGATAGGGCGTAACGCCCGCCATAGTGGCCCAATCCCACCGGCCCTCAGGGGGTTTCGGGGCAAGAGGCCGCCAAGGAAGTGCAAGGGAATGCCCAGGGCGGCGTTCTGCTCGAACTGCCGCTTGAGGGGCGGGAGTTGAGTTCGAGCAAGAGTACCCGTACGGGTGGTTCTCCGGAAAGTTCCCGTGACGCGTGAGGAAGTTGTGAATCGCCTGTGGGCGTGTGGGTGTCCGGTTCCGTGATGATCCTACGGGACCGGGCGGGTCACGTTGTCCGACGGAGTGTCAACTGGCCGTGGCCAGCAGCTTGCTGACCCGGTCCGCGTCGCAGGTGCGCGGGCAGGTGGCGCAGGTGTCCTCCGGGCGCAGCGTGTAGAACATGCAGCAGCTCGCGCGGTCCCGGGTGCGCAGGGGCTCGCCGCCCGGGCCGGTCAGCTCCCGGAACGCGGCCGTACCGACGTACGGCTTGGTCGCGCCCGGCAGGAGCAGCTCCAGTTCTCGCATCGCGCGCCGCTCCTCGATCTCGCCGAGCAGCTGGGCGACGTACCACAGGCCCTCGACGATCTCGTCGGTCGCCATGCCCCACAGGGCCCGGCCGCGGCGCCGCATCCGGGGGCCGAAGCCGGTCAGGACCGGCTCCAGGTGCTCGGCGACCGCCGACCGCACCTCGGCCCGCAGCGCCTCCTCGTCCGGGACGACCCGGGCGCCGGGCAGCGTGGCGGCCTCGTCGTCGGGCAGGCAGGCGAAACCGGCCGACCGGACCGCCAGGTGGCCGAGGGCTTGGCCGGGGGCGGTGCGGTCGTACGAGACGTGTGTCACGGGGTAGCGGGGGACCCTGCGGTGCAGGAACCAGGGCACGGTGATCAGGAGGCAGGCGGGCCAGGCGTAGCGGTGCAGACCGAAGCTGGCGACGACGTCGGGGCGGGCCTGCTGGGCGTAGTCCCGTTCGATCTGGGCGTCGTCCCAGGCCAGGAACGCGTCCAGGGCGGGGCCGGCGGCCGCGAGGTCGGCGGCCGTGACCCAGCCGCCGCCGCGCGGGGTCTCCTCTTCGGGGGTCAGTTCGGTGACGGCGAGCCCCGGGAGGATCTCGGCCAGGCGGGCGTAGGCGCCGGAGACGGCCGAACGGGGCACGGGCATGCGATCACCGATCCACGTCTGTTGAGCGGGCGTTTGAAGGTAAGCCTTACCTTACCCAAGATCGCCGGGATTTGAACTGGCGGTCGGTGCGCTTATGGTGCTTGACGGGCGAGTAACAAGCCGCCGTAATGACCCCAAGTACTGATACGTCCGGAGGAGGACCCTTGAAGCAGGGCGCGCAGGGCTCCGCCGGGACGGGGGTTTCGTGGGGCGCCTCGGAGGGGGCCGCTACGGGGGCTGGGGCCGGTGTGGGTGTCGGTGCTGGTGCCGGGGTGCCGGCCGGGCAGGCCCGGGTGCCGGAGCAGGCGGGGGCCGTGCGGGGGGAGCACACGCACAGTGAGCCGTCCGCGCCGTGCGCTCCGCGGGTCCGGGCCGTCGTCCAGCGGGCCTCCGTGCGCGGGCAGATCGTGGACGCGCTGCGGGCCGCGCTGGTGGCGGGGGACCTCAGGCCCGGGGAGGTGTACTCGGCGCCGGTGCTCGGCGAGCGGTTCGGGGTCTCCGCGACGCCCGTACGGGAGGCGATGCAGCAGCTGGCCCTGGAGGGGGCCGTCGAGGTCGTGCCCAACCGTGGGTTCCGGGTGGTCGAGCGGGGGGCGCGGGAGCTGGCGGAACTGGCCGAGGTGCGGGCGCTGATCGAGGTCCCGGTGATGCTGCGGCTGGCCCGCACGGTGCCCGCCGAGCGCTGGGCCGAGCTGCGGCCCCTCGCCGAGGCGACGGTCCGCGCGGCGTCCACCGGCTGCCGGGCCACGTACGCGGAGTCCGACCGGGGGTTCCACCGGGCCGTGCTGTCCCTCTCTGGGAACGAGCAGCTGGTCCAGATCGCGGAGGATCTGCATCGCAGGGCGCAGTGGCCGCTGGTCGGGGGCGGGCCGGGGGTGCGGGGGCGGGCGGACCTGGTGGCGGACGCGCATGAGCACACGGCGTTGCTGGACGCGTTGATCGCCCGGGATCTGGAAGTGGTGCGGGTGCTGGTGGGGGAGCATTTCGCGGGTGCGGCGGGGGGCTGAGTGCCGGGTGCCTGCGGCGGCCTGTGCGGCTGAGTGGGGGCTCGTGTCGCGCCTAGTCGCCGGGTTGTGGGTCGGGGCCGCGCCGGGGGGTGTCCGTCCTCGGAACGGCGCGATGGAGTTGCGTACCGACTCGCTGTTCGTTGACGCGCCAACCGCTGCGGGCGGACACCCCCCGACACGTCCCCTTGCGTACGACGGCGGGTGCGGGCGCGTCTCGGCTGCCGCCGCAGACCCGTCGCCGCGGGGCTCGCCGCCTGGCTGCGGGCCGCCCGGTCCGCTCAGCTGCGGGCAGTCGTACCGCTAGGGGCGGCACCCGTCCTTAAGAAGCGGCACCCCGCTCCGCCGGGCTGCGCACCCACCCCGCCTCAGTGGCAACGCCGAGCACCGTGCAGCCCGCTCACGCCGTCACGCGGTCGCCGCTCCCGCCGCCGGAGGCAGCGGTGACAGCTGACGTGCCAGCCATGTCGGCACACCGCCGAGCAGGCGGAACAGCCGCCGTGCCTCCTCCCGCAGGCGGGACGCCTCCGGCTCCGTCTCCGTGTCGGCCAGGGACACCAGTGCCGGGGCCGTACCCACCAGGTAGCCCAGCTCCTCACGGATCCGCAGGGACTCCGTGAAACCGTGCCGTGCCTCCGCCAACTCCCCGTCCCGCAGGGCGAGTCCCGCCAGGTGCCGCCAGGTGAAGGAGAGCAGCAGCGGGTCGGAGTGGGCCGTCGCCCCGGCGTGGGCGCGGCGGTACGCGGCGCGCGCTGCCTGGGGCGAGCGCGTCAGGTTCTCCGCCAGGAGCCCGCGCCGGAAGTCCAGCAGGGCCCGTGCCGGCGCCCCCGGAGGGATCAGTGCCGCCGCCCGTCCCAGCGCGGCCCGCGCCTCGTCGGCGCGGTCGCGCACCGCGAGCAGCGTCGCGGCGTAGGCCAAGTACCCGCGTTCACAAGCGGCCGCGCCCCGCTCGTCGTCGCTGTGCGCCAGCGCCTCGGCCGTGCGCAGCGCGTCCTCGGCCTCTTCCCAGCCCTGCTCGGTGTACAGACACCGTTCCACCAGCAGCGAGGCGCGTTGCAGCGCCGCCGCGGGCGTGTCCGGCAGCAGCAGGGCGGCCGCGTCGGCCCAGCACCCGCGGGAGCGCAGCCGCCATACCGCGGTCTGGAGGGGATCGTCACCGGCGGTCGTTCCGTTACCAGACATGGCGGTATGCGCCACGTTGCCCTCCCCGAGCACGCCATCGAGCTGTTGAGTGGTGGCGGCATCTCAGCACGAATCGGCGGGCCGGGCCAAGAGGGTGGGTGAAGGATTTCACAAAGTCGTGGGACTCCGGGGGGTCCCGGGTTTGGGCCGGGACACCCCGGTTTCTCAGCTCATCCGCAGGGCCAGGAAGAAGTCCAGCTTGTCCTCCAGCCGCGACAGGTCACGGCTCGTCAACTGCTCGATCCGGCCCACCCGGTAGCGCAGCGTGTTGACGTGCAGGTGGAGGCGGGTGGCGCAGCGGGTCCAGGAACCGTCGCAGTCGAGGAACGCTTCCAGGGTGGGGATGAGTTCGGCCCGGTGGCGGCGGTCGTAGTCCCGCAGGGGGTCGAGCAGCCTCGCCGTGAAGGCGCGGCGGACGTCGTCGGGGACGAAGGGGAGCAGCAGGACGTGGGAGGCCAGCTCCTGGTGGCCGGCGGCGCAGACCCGGCCCGGCCTGGCCGCGGCGACGCGGCGGGCGTGCCGGGCCTCCTCCAGGGCGCCGCGCAGGCCCTCCGCCGAGTGGACGGCGGCGCTGACGCCGAGGGTGAGGCGGCCGTCGCCGTCGAGGCCGGCCGTGAGGGGGTCCCGTACGGACTCCAGGAGGGCGTCCGCGAGGACACCGGCCTCCGAGCCGTCGTGCTCCGTGGTGACGGCGGGCAGGGGGACCAGGGCGATGGCCTCGTCGCCGGTGTGGGCGACCGCGATGCGGTCGGAGTGCTCGGGCCCGGCGGCCCGGGGGTCGATCAGGACCTCCTCGAGCAGGGCCTGGGCGACCGGGCCGCCCTCGATCTCGCCGCCGTCCCAGTCGACGCGGGCCACGACCACCTGCCAGTGCGGCGCCGCGCCGAGGCCGGGCAGCAGGACGGGGGCGGCCACGCGCAGGCGCGCGGCGATCTCGGCGGGGGCCGCGCCCGTCTGGACCAGTTCCAGGACCTCCTGGGCGAGGCGGCGGCGGACCGTGCGGGCCGCGTCGCGGCGGTCCCGCTCGACGGCGATCAGCTGCGTGACGCCGTGCAGCAGGTCGAGGCGCTCCTCGGCCCAGTCGCCGGCGTCCGCCTCGACGGCCAGCAGCCAGTCGGACAGGACGGTCTCGCGGGCGTCCCGGGCGGCCTGCGGGGAGCGGCCCGTCGAGCGGACCGGGAAGAGGGAGTAGGTGGTGGCGCCGAGTATGACGCGGTGGGGGCCGCGGCGGCCCGTGCGGGTCGCGGTCAGGTGTTCCGCCGCGAGCCGGCCGCAGGCCTCGGGGGGCAGGGCCGGGCCCGACGTCTTGGGGCCCGCGATCAGGCGGCCGGTGGGGGACAGGACCCAGGCGCGCAGGTCCAGGTCCGAGCCCAGGAGGTCCAGCACCACGTCGGGGCCGCCGCCCGCCGGGCCCGAGGTCATCATCCGGCGATGCCGGTCGACCACCGCCGCGAGGTCACCGGCCCGCTCGCCGGAGACCTGCCGCACGACGTGCTCGGTGATCGTCGCGAAGGCCACCGACTCGTGCACCGCGAAGAGCGGGAGGCGGTGGCGGGCGCAGGCCGCGACCAGGTCCTCGGGCACGTCGCCGAGCTCGGCCTCGCCCGCCGCGAGGGCCGCCACCCCCGCCTGCACCAGGATGCGGACGAACGGCTCCGAGTCCGTGGCGTCCCGGCGCCAGGCCAGGCCGGTGAGCACCAGCTCGCCGCCCGAGAGGTAGCGGCTGGGGTCGCGCAGGTCGGTGGTCATCACACCCCGCACGGCGCGATCCAGTTCGTCCTCGCCGCCGAGCAGCTTGAGGCCCAGCGCGTCCGTGTCCAGCAGTGCGCGCAGCCGCATTCTCGTCGCCGCCGTTCTTTGTCTCGAAATCTATGGTGGATCTTGGTGGGGTGCGGGATGAACGCCTGTTCGGGGGGCTGGTGAGCGAGGCTCGCCGTCCCTGGGCCGTGTCCCGGCTGTGTCCCAGGTCACGCGGCTGTGTCGCGCGTTTCCACAGGAAAACGAGGAGGTTTCTGATGGCCTCCGTTCATACGAATCTACAAGATGCCTCTCCTGGCCAGCCAACTCCTTCATGGTTTCCGTGACTGACCCCGTCGGAGCACCCCGCTGTGTACTGAGTCCATTACGCGTTAACAGCACATGAACGAGCCGGGACCGCCGCACACGGATTGGCTCAATCTGAACGCCCCACGAGAAGACGAAGAAGAGAGCCGGTCATGGACTTCCTTCGCCCCGCCAGCTGGGAGGAGGCGCTCGCCGCGAAAGCCGAGCACCCCACAGCTGTGCCGATTGCGGGTGGCACCGACGTGATGGTCGAGATCAACTTCGACCACCGCCGGCCCGAGTACCTCATGGACCTGAACCGCATCGGCGACCTCTCCGAGTGGGAGGTCGGCGAGGAGAGCGTGCGGCTGGGTGCCTCCGTGCCGTACACGCGCATCATGGAGAACCTCCGCACCGAGCTGCCGGGGCTCGCCCTCGCCTCGCACACGGTCGCCTCCCCGCAGATCCGCAACCGCGGTGGCGTCGGCGGCAACCTCGGCACCGCCTCCCCGGCCGGCGACGCCCACCCGGCGCTGCTCGCCGCGGGCGCCGAGGTGGAGGTCGAGTCGGTGCGCGGCTCGCGCCGCATCCCGATCGACGACTTCTACACGGGTGTGAAGCGCAACGCGCTGGAGCCCGACGAGCTGATCCGGGCCGTGCACGTGCAGAAGGCCGACGGGCCGCAGCAGTTCTCCAAGGTGGGCACCCGGAACGCGATGGTCATCGCCGTGTGCGCCTTCGGGCTGGCCCTGCACCCGCGGACGCGGACCGTGCGGACCGGCATCGGGTCCGCGGCCCCGACGCCCGTCCGGGCCAAGGCCGCCGAGGAGTTCCTGAACGCCGCTCTGGAGGAGGGCGGCTTCTGGGACAACGGGAAGATCGTCACCCCGTCGGTCGCCAAGCAGTTCGCGGACCTGTGCTCCGCCGCCTGCAACCCGATCGACGACGTCCGGGGCACCGCGAGCTACCGCCGCCACGCGGTCGGCGTCATGGCCCGCCGCACGCTGACCTGGACCTGGGAGTCCTACCGCGGCGCCCGCCGCACCACCGAGGGAGCTGCCTGATGCGCGTCAACTTCACGGTCAACGGCCGTCCGCAGGAAGCCGACGACGTCTGGGAGGGCGAGTCCCTGCTGTACGTGCTGAGGGAGCGGCTCGGGCTGCCGGGTTCCAAGAACGCCTGCGAGCAGGGCGAGTGCGGCTCGTGCACGGTCCGGCTGGACGGTGTGCCGGTGTGCTCGTGCCTGGTCGCCGCCGGGCAGGTGGAGGGCCGCGAGGTCGTCACCGTCGAGGGGCTCGCGGAGTACGCCAAGCAGCGCGCCGAGGGCGGCTGCGCGACCGGCGCCTGCGGTACGTCCCTGCAGAACGCCCGGCAGTGGGAAGCGAAGGGCACCGACTCGCAGACCGGCGAGGGCGCCGAACTCTCCCCGATCCAGCAGGCGTTCATCGACGCCGGCGCCGTCCAGTGCGGCTTCTGCACGCCCGGTCTGCTGGTCGCCGCCGACGAGATGCTGGAGCGCAACCCGAACCCGACCGACGCGGACATCCGCGAGGCCCTGTCGGGCAACCTGTGCCGCTGCACCGGCTACGAGAAGATCATGGACGCGGTCCGCCTCGCGGCCGCCCGGCAGGGAGAGGCGGTCTGAGCGTGTCTTCCCCCAACGGAACCCCCACCAAGATCACCCAGGGCTCGCAGACCAAGGGCGGCATCGGCGAGTCCACGCTCCGCCCGGACGGCACCCTCAAGGTCACCGGAGAGTTCGCGTACTCCTCCGACATGTGGCACGAGGACATGCTGTGGGGACAGATCCTCCGGTCGACCGTCGCGCACGCCGAGATCGTGTCCATCGACACGAGCGAGGCGCTCGCCCTGCCGGGCGTGTACGCGGTGCTGACGTACGACGACCTGCCGACCGAGGTGAAGAACTACGGCCTGGAGATCCAGGACACCCCGGTCCTCGCCCACGGCAAGGTCCGCCACCACGGCGAGCCGGTCGCGATCGTCGCCGCCGACCACCCGGAGACCGCGCGCCGAGCCGCCGCGAAGATCAAGGTGGACTACAAGGAGCTGCCCGTCATCACCGACGAGGCCTCCGCCACCGCCCCGGACGCGATCCTCGTCCACGAGAACCGCGACGACCACCACAGCGGCCACGTCCCGCACCCGAACATCGTCCACCGCCAGCCCATCGTGCGCGGCGACGTGACAAAGGCCCGCGAGCGCGCCGACGTCATCGTCGAGGGCGAGTACACCTTCGGCATGCAGGACCAGGCCTTCCTCGGCCCCGAGTCCGGCCTCGCCGTGCCGGAGGAGGACGGCGGCGTCCACCTCTACATCGCCACCCAGTGGCTGCACAGCGACCTGCGCCAGATCGCGCCCGTGCTCGGCCTGCCCGAGGACAAGGTGCGGATGACGCTGTCCGGCGTCGGCGGCGCGTTCGGCGGCCGCGAGGACCTGTCGATGCAGATCCACGCCTGCCTGCTGGCGCTGCGCACCGGCAAGCCCGTCAAGATCGTCTACAACCGCTTCGAGTCCTTCTTCGGGCACGTCCACCGCCACCCCGCGAAGCTGTACTACGAGCACGGGGCCACCAAGGACGGCAAGCTCACCCATATGAAGTGCCGGATCGTCCTGGACGGCGGCGCCTACGCCTCCGCCTCCCCGGCGGTCGTCGGCAACGCCTCCTCCCTGTCCGTCGGCCCGTACGTGATCGACGACGTGGACATCGAGGCCATCGCGCTGTACACCAACAACCCGCCCTGCGGCGCCATGCGCGGCTTCGGCGCGGTCCAGGCGTGCTTCGCCTACGAGGCGCAGATGGACAAGCTGGCGAAGAAACTCGGCATGGACCCGGTGGAGTTCCGCCGGCTCAACGCCATGGAGCAGGGCACGATCATGCCCACCGGCCAGCCGGTCGACTCCCCGGCCCCCGTCGCCGAACTGCTGCGCCGCGTCAAGGCGATGCCGATGCCGCCGGAGCGCCAGTGGGAGTCCAGCGAGGGCGCCGACGTACGGCAGCTGCCGGGCGGCCTGTCCAACACCACGCACGGGGAAGGCGTCGTGCGCGGGGTCGGCTACGCCGTCGGCATCAAGAACGTCGGCTTCTCCGAGGGCTTCGACGACTACTCCACCGCCAAGGTCCGCATGGAGGTCGTGGGCGGCGAGCCCGTCGCCACCGTCCACACGGCCATGGCGGAGGTCGGCCAGGGCGGCGTCACCGTCCACGCGCAGATCGCCCGCACCGAGCTGGGCGTCACCCAGGTGACCATCCACCCGGCCGACACCCAGGTGGGCAGCGCCGGTTCGACGTCGGCCTCGCGGCAGACGTACGTCACCGGCGGCGCCGTGAAGAACTCCTGCGAGCTCGTCCGCGAGAAGGTCCTGGAGATCGGCCGCCGCAAGTTCGGCTCCTACCACCCGGCCTGGGCCACGGCCGAGCTGCTCCTGGAGGGCGGCAAGGTCGTCACCGACGGCGGCGAGGTCCTCGCCGACCTGGCCGACGTCCTCGAGGACGAGGTCGTGGAGGTCGAGGAGGAGTGGCGGCACCGGCCGACCGAGCCCTTCGACCTGCGCACCGGCCAGGGCAACGGGCACGTGCAGTACTCCTTCGCCGCGCACCGGGCCGTCGTCGAGGTCGACACCGAGCTCGGCCTGGTGAAGGTGATCGAGCTGGCCTGCGCCCAGGACGTCGGCAAGGCGCTCAACCCGCTCTCCGTCATCGGCCAGATCCAGGGCGGCACCACCCAGGGCCTGGGCGTGGCGGTCATGGAGGAGATCGTCGTCGACCCCAAGACGGCGAAGGTGAAGAACCCCTCGTTCACCGACTACCTGATCCCCACCATCCTCGACACGCCGACCATCCCCGTCGACGTGCTCGAACTCGCCGACGACCACGCGCCGTACGGGCTGCGCGGCATCGGGGAGGCACCCACCCTGTCGTCGACGCCGGCCGTGCTCGCGGCGATCCGCGAAGCGACCGGACTCGAGCTGAACCGGACCCCGGTACGGCCCGAGCACCTGACGGGTACGCAGCTCTCCGAGGGCTGAGCAGTCGAGTAGTCCTGGGGGACGTCGTCCCCCAGGCCCCAGTTCGTCTCGGGCCGTCCCCCGGGTCGTGAACGTCCCAACCCCCTTTGAAACTTGGGAGCAGGCCCACATGACCCAGCAGTCAGTAGAGCCGAGGACCACAGCCGAGGACGCGGGCGAAGGCACCCGCGTCCCGGCCGGACGGTCCTGGCTCGACCGGTACTTCCACATATCCCACAGAGGGTCCACGGTCGCCCGCGAAGTGCGCGGCGGCGTCACGACCTTCATGGCGATGGCGTACATCCTCCTGCTCAACCCCCTGATCCTGTCCGGCAAGGACGTGGCCGGGGCCACGCTCGGCCAGCAGGCGCTCATCACCGCGACCGCGTTCGCGGCGGCCCTCACCACCCTGATGATGGGCTTCGTCGGCAAGGTGCCGCTCGCCCTCGCCGCGGGACTCTCCGTCTCCGGGGTCCTCGCCTCCCAGGTCGCGCCCGAGATGACCTGGCCGCAGGCGATGGGCATGTGCGTGATGTACGGCGTCGTCATCATGCTGCTGGTCGTCACCGGCCTGCGCGAGATGATCATGAACGCGATCCCGCTCGCGCTCAAGCACGCCATCACCATGGGCATCGGCCTGTTCATCGCCCTCATCGGCTTCTACAAGTCCGGGTTCGTGCACCAGGGCGAGGCCACTCCCGTCACGCTCGGCCCGGCGGGCGAACTCGCCGGCTGGCCGGTCCTGCTCTTCGCCGGCACCCTGCTGATGATCTTCATGCTGCAGGCCCGGAACATCCCCGGAGCCATCCTCATCGGCATCGTCAGCGGCACGCTCGTGGCCGCGGTCCTGAACGCCGCCGGGGTGGTCGACCCCAAGCAGTGGGCCGCCGGCGCACCCGAGCTGCACGGCAGCGCGGTGTCCATGCCCGACTTCTCGCTCTTCGGCGACGTCGAGTTCGGCGGCTGGGGCGAGGTCGGCGCGATGACCGTCGGCATGATCGTCTTCACGCTGGTGCTCGCCGGGTTCTTCGACGCGATGGCCACCATCATCGGCGTCGGCACCGAGGCCAAGCTCGCCGACGACAAGGGCCGGATGCCGGGCCTGTCCAAGGCGCTGTTCATCGACGGGGCCGGCGGCGCGATCGGAGGCGTGTCCGGCGGCTCGGGCCAGACGGTGTTCATCGAGTCCGCGACCGGTGTCGGGGAGGGTGCGCGCACGGGTCTCGCCTCGGTCGTCACCGGCGCGTTCTTCGCGGCCTGTCTGTTCTTCACCCCGCTCACCGCGATCGTGCCGCAGGAGGTCGCCTCCGCCGCCCTCGTCGTCATCGGCGCGATGATGCTGATGAACGCCCGGCACGTGGACTGGGCCGACCGCGCCACCGCCATCCCGGTGTTCCTGACGGTCGTGCTGATGCCGTTCACGTACACCATCACCACCGGTGTCGCCGCGGGCGTCATCTCCTACGTCGCCATCAAGACCGCCCAGGGCAAGTGGCGCGAGATCGGCGCCTTCATGTGGATCCTCACGGCGGTGTTCCTCGTGTACTTCGCCCTCAACCCGATCGAGAGCTGGCTGGGCGTCCACTGACGCCGCCCCTCCCACAACCCCGAGGAGACCGAGACAGATGCTGGACATCGCCGAGGAGCTGGACCGGTGGGCCGGGCAGGGCCGTGACTTCGCCGTGGCCACCGTGGTGGCCGTCGGCGGCAGCGCGCCCCGGCAGCCCGGCGCCGCGCTCGCGGTGGACGCCGACGGCACCGCCATCGGCTCGGTCTCCGGCGGCTGTGTGGAGGGCGCGGTCTACGAGTTGTGCGAGCAGGCGCTGCGGGACGGCGAGACCGTCCTGGAGCGCTTCGGCTACAGCGACGACGACGCCTTCGCCGTGGGCCTGACCTGCGGCGGCGTCATCGACATCCTGGTCACCCCGGTGCGGGCCGGCGATCCCGTCCGCCCGGTGGTCCGGGCCGCGCTCACCGCCGCCGTCCGAGGGGAGGCGGCGGCGGTGGCGCGGATCGTGTCGGGACCGCGCGACCTGACGGGCCGGGCCCTGCTGGTCCGCCCCGACGGCTCCTGGGAGGGAGGTTTCGGCGGCCACCCGGAACTGGACCGCACGGTCGCGGCCGAGGCGGGCGCCTTCCTGGACGCCGGACGCACCGGCACCCTGGAGATCGGGGAGCAGGGCTCGCGCTGCGGAGCACCGCTCACGGTCCTGGTCGAGTCCTCGGTGCCCGCGCCCCGCATGATCGTGTTCGGCGCGATCGACTTCGCCTCCGCCCTGGTCCGCGTCGGCAAGTTCCTCGGCTACCACGTCACCGTGTGCGACGCCCGCCCGGTCTTCGCGACCCGGGCGCGCTTCCCCGAGGCCGACGAGATCGTCGTCGAGTGGCCCCACCGGTACCTGGAGCGCACCGACGTCGACGCCCGCACGGTGCTGTGCGTGCTGACCCACGACGCCAAGTTCGACGTCCCCCTGCTGAAGCTCGCGCTGCGGCTGCCGGTGGCGTACGTCGGCGCGATGGGCTCCCGGCGCACCCACCTGGACCGCAACGCCCGCCTGCGCGACGTGGGCGTCACGGAGAGGGAGTTGAGCCGGCTGCACTCGCCGATCGGCCTCGACCTCGGGGCCCGTACGCCCGAGGAGACGGCCCTGTCGATCGCGGCGGAGATCGTCGCGGGCCGGCGCGGCGGCAGCGGCGTGTCGCTGACCGGGGCCCACACGCCGATCCACCACGACCAGGAGTCCCGGGCGGTCGGGCGGATCGGGTCGGTGGCCTGACCTGGCCGGTCAGGGCCTGACAGCGGGTCAGTCCGCCGCGGCGACCTCCAGGAGCGAGAACGGCTCGGCCTCCGGGAGCGGGGTGACCGAGAGCAGCGCGAGGCCTGCGGACCGGCACAGGTCCTCGAAGTCCCGGCGGGTGCGTTCCCTGCCGCCCACATTCACCAGCATGTTGAGGTCGCTGAGATACGTGCTCGCGTCACCGTCGGCCCCGACCGCCTCGGGCAGCACCGGTTCCAGGATCAGGACCCGTCCGCCGGGCGGCAGCGCCGCGCGGCAGTGGCGCAGGATCGTGACCGCCCGGTCGTCCGGCCAGTCGTGCAGGATGCTCTTCACGAGGTAGAGGTCCGAGCCCTTGGGCACCGAGTGGAAGAAGTCCCCGGCGACCAGGGAACAGCGGTCCGCCAGCCCGTGCCGGCGCAGGGTTTCCGGCGCCTGGGCGAGGCCGTCGGCCGTGTCCAGGACGACCCCCTTGAGCCCGGGGAACGCGGCGAGCACGGCGGCCAGCAGGGTGCCGTCTCCGCCGCCGACGTCCGTGACCGTGCCGAACCGGCCGAAGTCGAAGGCCCGCGGCAGGACGGCCGCGGCCTCCTCGGTGGCCTGGCTCATCGCCGCGTTGAACTCGGCGGACAGCTCGGGCCGCCGGGCGAGGTGGCTGAAGAAGTCCGTGCCGAAGACGGCGTCGAACGCGACGTCGCCGGTGCGGACACTGTCGTCCAGGTGCTCCCAGGCGCGGGTGATCTCCGGCTCGGTGAACATCCGCACGAAGGAGGTGAGGGAGCCGGGGCGGGCCGGGTCGAGGAGGGTGCCCGCCGGGGCCACCGCGAAGGTGCCGAAGCTGTGTTCCCTCAGCAGGCCGAGGCCGGCCAGGGCGCGCAACAGGCGGGTCATGGGCTGGGGTTCGGCTCCGGCGTCGGTGGCGACGTCGGCGGCCGGACGGGGCGTGTCGCCGATCAGTTCGACGATCCTCAGCCGGACGGCCGCGCGTACGGTCTGCGCGGCCATGCCGCCGAAGACGAGGCGCACGAGCAGGTCGCGGTCGGTCATGTCCGGTGCCGGGGCAGGGGTGTTCGCCACGGGGCTCCTCCTGTGGTGTGGGATCCGGTCGGCCGGCGGTGGTGGGCCGGCCAGGTCGGCGGTCCGGTCAGCCGGCCGTGGTGGGGCGGCCGGCCAGGGCGGCGGGCGTGCATCCGGCGAACGCCAGGACGTCGCGGTGGAGATGGGGCTGGTCGACGTAGCCGCACGCCAGGGCCACGTCGGCGGGGTGGGCGCCCGCGCTGAGCGCACGGGCGGCATGGTCGAAGCGGACGAGCATGGCGGCGCGCTTCGGGGTGAGGCCGATCTGGTCGCCGAACCGCGCCCACAGCCGCTTGCGGCTCCAGCCGCAGGAGGCGGCGAGGTCGGCGACCCGCACGCGGCCGCGGCGGGCCACGATGGTGTTCCAGGCGGCCGCGACCTCGGGCGCCATCACCGGTGCCCGGGCGGCCCGTTCGGCGAGGAACCGGTCGACCAGAGTGAGGCGTTCCTGCCAGGCCGGGGTGCCGGCCAGCCGCTCGCGCAGCCGCCGCTCGTCCCGGCCCCAGAGCTCCTCCAGGTCGGTGACGGACCCGTCCAGCTCGCGCGGTCCCACGCCCAGCAGGGCGTAGGCGGCCCGGGGCGACAGGCGCAGCTCGACGCACTCGACGCCCTCGCCCCGGATCCGGGCCGCCCCCGGTGACAGCCCGGCGACGAGGCTCCGCAGGGGACGCGGGCCGGTGGTGCCCTCGACGGAGAGCGGCTCCTCCCCGAACCCGAGGACGACGATCACCGCCGGCTGCGGGAGCACCTGCAGGTCCAGTCCGACGGCGCCCCGGTCCCGGAACCCGGCCATCCGGACGCCGTCGAGCGACGTGCCGTCGAGGGGGAGGGCGACTTCCCAGCCGAGCCGGGCCTCCGCTTCGTCACTGCGCATGCCTCTACGGTCGCCGACTTCGGCGGTCCCGTCTTGGACGAAAGTTCCGCCCAGGCGGCGGCCGGGGCGTCACGCCCGTCTGAGCAGGCGGTTCAGTGCCCGCCCGAACACGTACCGGGCCGATCGCCGCAGCAGGCCGTCGAAGAGCGAGGGCAGCAGCCGGACCCGGATCTCCTCCCGCCACACCACGCGGGCCCGGCCCCCCGGCCCCGGGCGCACCTCCAGCTCCGCCCAGCCCAGCACGACACGCCCCCGCTTCTCCAGCCGGCACCGCCCCGCGGCCCCGTCCGCCGGCGGCTGCCACACCGTGACCTCCATCGGATCGTCGAAGGCCAGCGGCCCGAGCCCCGAACGGGCCACGACGAGCGTGCCCCTCCGGGTCGGCGCGGGCGGCTCCACCCTGACCGCCGTCAGCGGCACCACGTCCCCGTGCCGCCGCCAGTGTGTGACCCGCCGCCACGCCTCGTCGAGGGGCAGCGGGACCGTACGTTCGAGCAGGATGTCCACCACGGCACGATCGTAGGGAACCGGTCGGTGACCGGCGTGCCTACGGGGCCACCCGCGCCACCGCTCCGGTCTCCAGTGCCACCCAGAGCGCGCCGTCCGGGCCCACCGTGATGCCGTGGGGTTCGCAGGCCGGGGTCGGCAGGGCGTGTTCGGTGAGGGTGCCGTCCGGGGCGCGGTGGGCGACGCGGTCGGCTGCCCACAGGGTGAACCAGCAGTCCCCGGGGCCGGTGGTGGTGAGGGCGTGGGGGCGGGACGCGGGGTCGGGGAGGGGGAACTCCTCGATGCGGCCGGCCGGTGAGATGCGGCCCAGCCGGCCCGCCGCGATCTCCACGAACCACAGGTCGGTGCCGTCGCTCGTGATGCCGACCGGTGCGGCGCCCGGGGTGGGCAGGGGGTGCAGTTCGACGGTGCCGTCGACGGTGACGCGGCCGATGGCGTCGGCCTGGTTGAGGGTGAACCACAGCGCGCCGTCGGGGCCGGTGGTGATCGCCGAGGGGTAGGCGCCCGTCACCGGGAGGGCGAACTCGGTGAACTCGCCCTCGGTCGTGACGCGTCCGATGCGGTCGGTGTTCATCTGCGTGAACCACAGCGCGCCGTCCGGGCCCGCCGTGATGCCGTAGGGGCCGCAGTCGGGTGTGGGCGGCCGGAACGACTCCGTCTCGCCGTCGACCGTGACGCGCCCGATCCGGTGGTCCGCGAGGCGGGTGAACCACAGGGCCCCGTCCGGTCCGGGTGTGATGACCGCGGGGCGGCAGGACGGCGAGTCCAGCGGGTACCGCGTGAGCTCGCCGTCCGGGGTGAGGCGTCCGATCCGGCCCCCGTGCACGAAGGTCAGCCACAGGGCCCCGTCGGGCCCGGTCGTGATGCCGTAGGGGCCGGCGTCCCCGTCCGCGACGGCGAACTCCTGGACGGCGGGGATGTCGGACACGGGGTCTCCCTTCGACGCCCTCGCACCCTCCCCGCGCGCGACGGCGGACGCAACTCCTTTTCGGCGCCGATGCGTTCGGCGCCTACCGGTACACCTCGCCCGGCTCGGCCCTCCCCGGCACACCGAGGCTATACATAGCGTGTATACACGCTGTTTATAGTGTCTCGCCTCTCCCTCTGGTTACTCGCGCCGTCACGCAAGTGACAGCGAGTGGAGGGAGAGCCCCGTGGGCACCAACGCCTGGCGCCGGGCCCTGGTGACCGGTGGCGCCGGATTCGTGGGGTCCCATCTGTGCGCGCGGCTGCTCGACGCCGGCACGGACGTCGTGTGCCTGGACAACCTGGCCACCGGCAGCCGCCCCAACGTGGCCGAACTGGAGCAGCGGCCCGGCTTCCGCTTCGTGCCCGGCGACGCCACCGACCCGGCGGTCTGGCGGGTCCTGCCCGGCCGGTACGACCTCGTGCTGCACTTCGCCTGCCCCGCCTCGCCCGCCGACTACCTGCGGCTGCCGCTGGAGACCCTCGACGTCGGCAGCACGGGCACCCGCCTCGCGCTGGACCGGGCCCGCGCCGACGGCGCCCGCCTCGTCCTCGCCTCCACCTCCGAGGTCTACGGCGACCCCCTGGAGCACCCGCAGCACGAGGGCTACTGGGGCAACGTCAACCCGGTCGGCCCGCGCAGCGTCTACGACGAGTCCAAGCGGTTCGCGGAGGCCCTGGTCACCGCCCACCGCGGCGTGCACGGCACCGACGCCGCCATCGTCCGCATCTTCAACACCTACGGGCCCCGCATGCGCACCGGCGACGGCCGCGCCGTCCCCACCTTCATCGCGCAGGCCCTCGACGGCATGCCCCTGACCGTCGCGGGCGACGGCGGGCAGACCCGCTCGCTGTGCTACGTCGACGACACCGTGGACGGCGTGCTCGCACTGGCCGCCGCCACCGAGACCGGCCCCGTGAACATCGGGGGCGGCGACGAGATCACCGTGCTGGAGCTGGCCCGCCGGATCGTCCGGCTCACCGGCTCCGCCTCCCGCATCCGGTTCGTGGACCGCCCGGTCGACGACCCCGGCCGGCGCCGCCCCGACACCCGGCTGGCCCGGGAGCGGCTCGGCTGGCAGCCCCGTGTCGGCTGGAGCGAGGGGCTGGAACGCACCATTGGCTGGTTCTCGCGGTCCGTCGCCGCCTGAGCCGGTAACAGAGCGGTCAATGAATCCCAACAGAAAGTAAAAAATCGGGCTTTGTCCGGCCAGTTGGCTCCAAGTGTTTGAGACAGCTGCACCGCGGCACTCGCCAGCACCGAAGTCGTCACACGCCGCTCGGGACGGAGCACACCCCCCATGCGCATCCTTGGTATCAACGCCCTGTTCCACGACCCGGCCGCCGCTCTCGTCGTCGACGGCCAGACGGTCGCGGCCGCCGAGGAGGAACGCTTCAGCCGCCGCAAGCACGGCAAGCGCCCGCTGCCGTTCTCCGCGTGGGAGCTGCCCGAGCTGTCCGCCCGCTGGTGCCTGGAGCACGCCGGACTACGACCCGAGGACCTGGACGCCGTCACCTACTCCTTCGACCCGGCGCTCGCCCGCCCCGCCCGCGCCATGGGCCTGGACGACCCCTGGGACCCGCTGCGGCTGGAGTACGCCCGCCGCGCCCCCGAGTTCCTCGCCGAGGCCCTGCCCGGCCTCGACCCCGAGCGGGTCGTCTTCGTCCCCCACCACGTCGCCCACGCCGCCTCCGCCGGGCCCGCCTCCCCGCACCCCGACAGCGCCGTGCTCGTCCTCGACGGCCGCGGCGAGGCCGCCTCCCACCTGGCCGGCCGCTACCGCGACGGCACGCTCGACACCCTCGCCACCCAGGCACTGCCCGACTCCCTGGGACTGGTCTACGAGGAACTGACCGAGCACCTCGGCTTCCTGCGCAGCAGCGACGAGTACAAGGTGATGGCCCTCGCCTCCTACGGCACCCCGCGCTTCCTGCCGGGGCTGCGCCAGTACGTCCACCCCACCGGCCACGGCGGCTTCCGCGCCCACGGCGTCGACTGGGCGTCCTTCGCACCGCCCCGCGCCCCGGGCGAGGCCTGGACGCGGGACCACGCCGACCTCGCCTCCAGCACCCAGGCCGTCCTGGAGGAGGTCCTGCTGGAACTCGTCGACTGGCTGCACCGCGAGGCGGGCGGCGAGGCACTGGCGATGGCCGGGGGAGTCGCCCTCAACTGCGTCGCCAACTCGAAGATCGCCGCCAAGGGCCCCTACCGGGACGTCTGGGTGCAGCCCGCCGCCGGTGACGCCGGCACCGCCCTCGGCGGCGCCCTGCACCTCGCCGCGACGGAGGCCGGTCAGCCCGGCCCCATGCCCGGCGCCGACCTCGGCCGCGGCTGGAGCGACGACGAACTGCGCGCCCGCCTCGACACCGCCGCCGTGCCGTACGAGAAGCCCGACGACATCGCCGAGACCGTCGCCGACGTGCTCGCCCAGGACGGCGTCGTCGCCTGGTTCCAGGGCCGCAGCGAGTACGGCCCGCGCGCCCTCGGACACCGCTCCCTGCTCGCCCACCCCGGCCGCGCCGAGAACCTCGAACGCCTCAACCACGTCAAGGGACGCGAGGAGTTCCGGCCCGTCGCCCCCATGGTGCTGGCCGACCGCGCCGCCGACCTGTTCTCCGGCGGCCCGCTGCCCAGCCCGTACATGCTGTTCGTGCACGACGTCGCCGAGCGGTGGCGCGAGCGCATACCGGCCGTCGTGCACGTCGACGGCACCGCCCGCATCCAGACCGTCGAGGAACGACGGGAACCGCTCGTGGCACGGATGCTGCGCGCCTTCGAACGGCGCACCGGACTGCCCGTGGTCGTCAACACCAGCCTCAACACCGCCGGCCGGCCCATGGTCGACGACCCGCGCGACGCCCTGGAGTGCTTCGGGTCCGCGCCCGTCGACCTGCTGGCCATCGGGCCGTACGCGGTCCGCCGCTCTCGCGCGTTCGACGGAGGGAGCACCGCCGCATGACCCCGTACGCCGTGGTGATCCCCACGCTCGTGCGGGACACCCTCGCCGACTGCCTCGCGGCGCTCGCCGCCGCGACCGGGCCGCGCCCCGAGGAGATCGTCCTCGTCGACGACCGGCCCGACCCCGAACCCGGAAAGCTGGAGCACCCGTTGAGCGTCCTCGGCGATCTGCGGGAGCGCACCACGGTGCTGGGCGGCGGCGGTCGTGGGCCCGCCGCCGCCCGCAACACCGGGCTGCGGGCCGTGACCGCGCCGTGGACCGTGTTCCTCGACGACGACGTCCAGGTGGGGCCCCACTGGTGTGACCAGCTCGCCGAGGACCTCGCCGAGGCGGCCCCCGACATCGCGGGCGTCCAGGGCGTCATCGCCGTGCCCCTGCCCGGCGAACGCCGCCCCACCGACTGGGAACGCGGCACCGCCGGACTCGCCCGGGCCCACTGGATCACCGCCGACATGGCCTACCGCACCGAGGCCCTCAAACAGGTCGGCGGCTTCGACGAACGCTTCCGGCGCGCCTTCCGCGAGGACGCCGACCTCGCGCTGCGCGTCCTCGACGCCGGCTGGCGCATCCGCCAGGGCCGCCGCACCACCCGCCACCCCGTCCGCCCCGCCGACCGCTGGGTGTCCGTACGGCAGCAGCGCGGCAACGCCGACGACGCCCTCATGCGGCATCTGCACGGACCCGACTGGTGGGACAAGGCGGTCGCACCCCGGGGCCGGATCCGCAAGCACGCCGCGATCACCACCGCGGGCGTCGCCGCGTGCGCCCTCGCCGCCACCGGGCACGCCCGGGCCGCCACGGCCTGCGCGCTCGGCTGGGCCGCGGGCACCGCCGAGTTCGCCCGGGCCCGCATCGCCCCCGGCCCGCGCACCCGCCGCGAGGTGACGACGATGCTGGCGACCAGCGTGCTCATCCCGCCCGCCGCGACCTGGCACCGGCTGACCGGCGAATGGCGCCACCGCCACGCCCACGCCTGGCAGGAGGAGACCCGATGAGCCCGGTCAAGGCAGTGCTGTTCGACCGCGACGGCACCCTCGTCGACGACGTCCCCTACAACGCCGACCCCGACCGCGTACGCCCCGTCGCGGGGGCCCGCGAGGCCCTCACCCTGCTGCGCGCACGCGGCATCCGCACCGGCGTCGTCACCAACCAGTCCGGTGTCGCACGCGGCCTGCTCACCGACGCCGACGTACGCGCGGTCAACCACCGCGTCGACGAACTCCTCGGCCCCTTCGACGTGTTCGCCGTCTGCCCGCACGGCCCCGACGACGGCTGCCACTGCCGCAAACCCGAGCCCGGCATGGTGCTCTGGGCGGCCGGACGGATCTGCACCGCCCCCGCCGACCTCGTCGTCATCGGCGACATCGGCGCCGATGTGGAGGCCGCCCGCCGGGCCGGCGCCCACGGCATCCTCGTCCCCACCGCGCAGACCCGCCCCGAGGAGACCGCGGCGGCCGACCACGTCGCCCCCGACCTGCTCACCGCCGTCCGCGCGGTGCTGGACGGGCCGCCACGGGGCCGCGTCCTCGCCGACGAACGCCCCATCCAGGAGGCCTTCACCACCGGCCCCGGACAGGGGAGGTGCCGGTGAAGGCCCTCGTCACCCGCCTCGACAGCTTCGGCGACGTCCTGCTCGCCGGACCCGCGATCCGCGCGGTCGCCGCCCGCGCCGACACCGTCACCCTGCTGTGCGGACCGCGCGGCGCCCCCGCCGCCCGGCTGCTGCCCGGCGTCGACGACATCCTCGTCTGGGACGCCCCCTGGGTGGGCTTCGATCCCCCGCCCGTCGGCCGCGGCGAGGTCGAGCAGCTCATCGACACCATCGACGCCGACACCGCGCTGATCCTCACCTCCTTCCACCAGTCCCCGCTGCCCGCCGCCCTGCTGCTGCGCCTGGCCGGCGTCGGCCTCATCGCCGCCGACAGCGAGGACTACCCCGGCTCCCTGCTCGACGTACGCCACCACCGCGCCCCGCACGCCCACGAGGCCGAGGCCGCCCTCGACCTCGCCGGGGCCGCCGGATTCCCGCCGGCCGACGACACCGGGCTGCGAGTGCTGCCGCCGCCCGCCACCGCCGGGCTCACCGGCCCGGGCCCGTACGTCGTCCTGCACCCCGGCGCCAGCGTCCCCGCCCGCGCCTGGAGCCCGGAGCGCTGCGCCGAGGCGGTGCGCGAACTGGCCGCCGCCGGACACCGGGTGGTGGTGACCGGCAGTGCGGGGGAGCGGGACCTGACCGCGTACGTCGCGGGCGAGCACGCTCTCGACCTCGGCGGCCGCACCGGCGCGGCGGAACTCTCCGGCGTCCTCGCGGGCGCCGACGCCGTCGTCACCGGCAACACCGGACCCGCCCACCTCGCCGCCGCCGTCGGCACCCCCGTCGTGTCCCTGTTCGCGCCGGTCGTGCCCGCCGAACGCTGGCGGCCGTACGGCGTGCCCTACGTGCTGCTCGGCGACCAGGACGCGCCGTGCGCCGACAGCAGGGCCAGGGAGTGCCCCGTGCCCGGCCACCCCTGCCTGGACACCGTCACCGCGCACGACGTGGTGACCGCCGTCGAGAAGCTGCGGGGGGAGACATGAGGATCCTGCTCTGGCACGTGCACGGCTCGTGGACCACCGCCTTCGTGCAGGGGCCGCACACCTACGTCGTCCCCGTCACCCCCGACCGCGGCCCCGACGGCCTCGGCCGCGCCCGCACCTGGGACTGGCCCGACTCGGTCGTCGAGGTGCCGCCCGAGCGGCTGCGCGAGGAGCACATCGACGCCGTCGTGCTGCAGCGCCCGCACGAACTCGCCCTGGTCGACCGGTGGCTGGGCCGCCGTCCGCCGCTGGTGTACCTGGAGCACAACGCCCCGCACGGTGACGTGCCCGACACCCGCCACCCCGCCGCGGACATCCCCGGCGCCACCCTCGTCCACGTCACGCACTTCAACCGGCTGATGTGGGACGCCGGTTCCGCTCCCAGCACCGTCATCGAGCACGGCATCGTCGACCCCGGCCCGCTGTGGACCGGGGAGCTTCAACGCGCCGCCGTCGCCGTCAACGAGCCCCTGCGGCGCGGCCGCACCACCGGCACCGACCTGCTGCCGGCCTTCGCCGAGGCCGCCCCGCTGGACGTCTTCGGCATGGGCACCGAGGGTCTCGCGGACCGGCTCGGCATCCCCGCCGAGCGCTGCCGCAGCCACGAGCTCGTGCAGGCGGAGCTGCACGCGGCGATGGCCCGCCGCCGCGTCTACGTCCACCCCGTGCGCTGGACCTCCCTCGGCCTGTCCCTGCTGGAGGCGATGCACCTGGGCATGCCCGTGGTCGCGCTCGCCACCACCGAGGTCACCGAGGCCGTGCCCGCCGGCGCCGGAGTGGTGTCCAACCGGATCGAGGAACTGACCGACGCCGTACGGGACTTCCTCGCCGACCCGCTGCACGCGCGGATGGTCGGCGAGGGGGCGCGGGCGGCGGCGCTCGCCCGCTACGGGCTGTCCCGCTTCCTGGACGACTGGGAGCGGCTGCTGAAGGAGGTGGCCCGATGAGGATCGCCATGGTGTCCGAGCACGCGAGCCCGCTCGCCGCGCTCGGCGGCGTCGACGCCGGCGGCCAGAACGTGTACGTGGCTCGCCTGAGCGAGGAACTGGCCCGCCGCGGCCACGACGTCACGGTCTACACCCGCCGCGACGCCACCGACCTGCCCGACCGCGTACCGCTGCCCGGCGGCGCCGTCGTCGAGCACGTGCCCGCCGGTCCGGCGGCCCCCGTGCCCAAGGACGACCTGTTCCCGCACATGCCCGCCTTCGGCGCCTGGCTGGCCCGGGCCTGGGCCCGCGAGCGGCCGGACGTGGTGCACGCCCACTTCTGGATGTCCGGCATGGCCTCCCGGATCGGCGCCCACCCGCACGGCGTGCCCGTCGTGCAGACCTTCCACGCCCTGGGCACCGTCAAGCGCCGCCACCAGGGCCGGCGCGACACCAGCCCGCCCGAACGGGTCGGCATCGAGCGGCAGATCGGCCGCGGCTGCGCCCGCGTCCTGGCCACCTGCGGCGACGAGGTGCACGAACTGGCCGAGCTGGGCGTGCCGCGCTCGCGGGTCTCGGTGGTGCCCTGCGGGGTGGACGCGGACCAGTTCCGGCCCGGGGTCCCGCCCGAGGGCGTTCCGGCCCGCCGGCGGCCCCACCGGCTCCTCGCCTGCGGCCGGCTCGTCCCGCGCAAGGGCTACGACCAGGCCGTCCGGGCCCTCGCCCGCGTCCCCGACGCCGAACTCCTGATCGCGGGCGGCCCCGCGGCCGGCCTGCTGGACGACGACCCGGAGGCCCGGCGGCTGCGGCGGCTCGCGGAACGCGCCGGCGTCGCCGACCGGGTGCGGCTGCTCGGCGCGGTCGACCCGGCCGCCATGCCCGCCCTGATCGGCAGCGCGGACCTCGTGCTGTGCACCCCGGTCTACGAGCCGTTCGGGATCGTGCCGCTGGAGGCCATGGCCTGCGGCGTGCCCGTCGTCGCCACCGACGTCGGCGGCCACCGCGACAGCGTCGCCGACGGCACCACGGGCCGGCTCGTCCCGCCGCAGGACCCCGAGTCGGTCGCCGCCGCCGTACGCGGACTCCTCGCCGACGACGCACTGCGCCGCCGCCACGGCACCGCCGGCCGCGAACGGGTCCTGACCCACTACACCTGGCGGCGCGTCGCCGACGGCGTCGAGCGGGTCCACCGCCAGGTCCTCGCCGGACACGCACAGCAGAAGGAGGTGGCGTGATGACCGTGCACCCGCCCGTCACGGGGCACTGCGACGAACTCCAGGACGCCCTGAGCGCGTTCCGCGACTCGGCGCACATCACCGAGCGGTGGGGCGAGCGCCTGGCGGACGTCCTCACCGGCGGCGGCCGGCTGCTCGCCGCGGGCAACGGCGGCAGCGCCGCCCAGGCCCAGCACCTGACCGCCGAACTCGTCGGCCGCTACCGCGACGACCGGCCGCCGTTCTCCGCGCTGGCCCTGCACGCCGACACCTCCAGCACCACCGCGATCGCCAACGACTACGGCGTGGACGAGGTGTTCGCCCGCCAGGTCCGCGCCCACGGCCGGCGCGGCGACGTCCTGATGCTGCTGTCCACCTCCGGCGCCAGCGCCAACCTGCTGTCCGCCGCCGACGCGGCCCGCGCGGCCGGGGTACGCGTGTGGGCGCTCACCGGCCCCGCGCCCAACCCGCTGCTCGCGGGCAGCGACGAGTCGCTGTGCGTGGAGGCGCCGACGGCCGCCACCGTCCAGGAACTCCACCTGGTCGCCGTGCACATGGTGTGCGCGGCGTTCGACGCGGCGGTGGAACGCGGCACCTGGCGCACCGGTGACGGCGGGAGGTGACATGAACGGCAAGGCACCCCTGGTCGTCGTCGGTGACGCCCTGCTGGACCGGGACCTGACCGGCCGCGCGGAACGGCTCGCGCCCGACGCGCCCGTGCCGGTCGTCGACGACTGCGGGGAGCGGACCCGGCCCGGCGGCGCCGCCCTCACCGCCTACCTCGCGGCCCGCGACGGCCGGGACGTCACGCTCGTCGCGGGCGTGGGCGACGACCCGGCGAGCCGCGAACTGCGCCGCCTCCTGGAACCCTGGCTCACCCTCGTCCCGCTGCCCCTGACCGGGAGCCTGCCCGAGAAGACCCGGGTCCTCGCGCACGATCGTCCGGTGGTCCGCCTGGACCGGGGCGCCGGCCGCACCCGCGAGGCCACGGACGCCGCCCGGAAGGCCGTCCGCGACGCGCCCGCCGTCCTGGTCTCCGACTACGGCCGCGGCGCCGCCGACGCCCTGCGCGACGACCTCGCCGCCCGACCGCCCCTGGTCTGGGACCCGCACCCGCGCGGCGGCCCGCCCGTGCCGGGCACCCGGCTGGTCACCCCGGCGGAGAAGGAGGCCCACGCCCTCGCCCCGCGGGACGGCACCCCGCGCCGGGACCTGCGCGCCGCCGCCCACAGCGCCGCCGCCCTCGTCCGGCAGTGGCGGGCTGCCGCCGTCGCCGTCACGCTCGGCGCGCGCGGCGCCCTGCTGTCCTACGGCGAGCACCCGCTGCTCGTCCCCGCGCCCGCCGCGCACCCCGGTGACAGCTGCGGGGCCGGCGACCGGTTCGCCGCCACGGCGGCCGGACTGCTCGCCGACGGCGTCCTGGTCGCCGAGGCCGTCGAGGGCGCCGTGGCCGCCGCGACCGGCTTCGTCGCCGCGGGCGGCGCGGCGGCGGTGCCCGGCGCGGACGCCCCGCCGGAGCCGCCGCCCGACGAGGACGACCCGCACGCCCTGGCCGCCCGGGTCCGCGCCGCGCACGGCACCGTCGTCGCCGCCGGCGGCTGCTTCGACCTGCTGCACGCCGGCCACGTCGGCCTCCTCCAGGCGGCCCGGCGGCTCGGGGACTGCCTCGTCGTCTGCGTCAACTCGGACGCCTCGGTACGGCGCCGCAAGGGCGGCGGCCGCCCGGTGAACCCGCTGGCCGACCGGGTCCGCGTGCTGCGCGCCCTGGCCTGCGTGGACGCGGTCGCCGTCTTCGACGAGGACACCCCCGAGCGCCTCCTGGCCGACCTGCGTCCCGACGTCTGGGTCAAGGGCGGCGACTACGCGGCCGCCGACCTCCCCGAAGCCGCCCTCCTCCAGGAGTGGGGCGGCCAGGCGGTCCTGCTGCCCTACCTCGACGGCCGCTCCTCGACGGCCCTGCTGGAAAGGGCGGCGGAAGGAGCACGATGACGCACCCGATGAGCCCGGCCGCGGGGGCGGACACCGAGGGCACACGGCAGTCTGCTGCCATGACACCGGACCCGTCACCCCACGTCACCGCATCCCACGTCACTGCACCCCACGCCACGGCACCCGACGGCACGACACCCCGCCTCCTCGTCCTGCGCGCCCTGGGCCTCGGCGACCTGCTCGCCGGTGTCCCCGCGCTGCGCGCCCTGCGGCGGGCCTACCCGGGACACGAGCTCGTGCTGGCCGCGCCCGCCGAACTGGAGCCGGTCGCCGCGGTGACGGGAGCCGTGGACCGGCTGCTGCCCGCCGCCGCGCCCGGGCGGGGCGTACCGCGGTCGCTCGACTGGACCGGCCCGCCACCGGACATCGCCGTCGACCTGCACGGCAACGGCCCGCCCAGCCACCGGCTGCTCATGGACCTGCGCCCGCTGAAGCTGCTGGCGTTCGCCCACCCGGACACACCGGAGGTCGACGGCCCGCCCTGGTACGCGGAGGAACACGAACGCGACCGCTGGTGCCGCCTGCTCCGGGCGTACGGCATCGACGCCGACCCCGCCGACCTGCTCCTGCCCCGCCCGCGCACCGCCTCCCCGGCCCCCGGCGCGGCCGTGCTGCACCCCGGCGCGGGATCCCCCGCCCGCTGCTGGCCCGTCGAGCGCTACGCGGACGTCGCGGCCGGGCTGCGCGCCCGGGGCCTGCGGGTCGTGGTGACCGGCGGCGCCGACGAGGGCGACCTCGTGGCCCGGCTCGCCAAGCAGGCCGGCCTGCCCGACACCGACGTGTTCGGCGGCGGCCTCCCCTTCGGCCGGCTGGCCGCGCTCGTCGCCGACGCCCAGGTCGTGATCAGCGGCGACACCGGCATCGCCCACCTGGCGGTCGCCCACGCCACGCGCTCCGTCACCCTCTTCGGCCCGGTCGCCCCGAGCCGCTGGGGCCCGCCGCCCGGCCCGCGCCACCGCGCGCTGTGGTACGGCCCGGAGGGCGACCCGCACGGCCGCCGTCCCGACCCCGCGCTGCTGCGCATCACCCCCGACGACGTCCTGCGCGCCGTCGACGAACTGCCCGGCATCCGACACCCGTGAGGGGGGCACCCCGCCCGATGACCGTCCCGAACCCGGACCCGAGCCCCGTCGGCATCGTCATCGCCACCCGCAACCGCTCCGCCGCTCTCGCCGGAGCCCTGCGGCACCTCAGGAACCTGCCCGAACGCCCCGAGATCCTCGTCGCCGACAACGCCTCCACCGACGACACGCGCGCCATGCTCGCCCGCGACTTCCCGAAGGTCCGCGTCCTGGCGCTGCCGTTCAACCACGGCGCCCTCGCCCGCACCTACGGAGCCCGGGCCCTGGACACCCCGTACGTGGCGTTCAGCGACGACGACTCCTGGTGGGCCCCCGGCGCCCTGGACACGGCGGCCCGCCTGTTCCAGGCCCACCCGCGGCTCGGCCTCATCTCCGCCCACACCCTGGTCGGCCCCACCGCTGACCCCGACCCGCTCAACGAGGTGCTCGCCGACTCGCCGCTCGGCCGGGCCGGCGACCTGCCCGGCACCCAGGTCCTGGGCTTCCTCGCCTGCGCCTCCGTGGTCCGCCGCAGCGCCTACCTCGACGCGGGCGGCTTCCACCGGCTGCTGTTCTTCGGCGGCGAGGAGACCCTCCTCGCCTACGACCTGGCCGCCCGCGGCTGGGGCGTCACCCACTGCCCCGACGTCGTCGCCCACCACCACCCGGCGCCCGCGCCGCGCACCGGCCGCAGCGCCGTCCAGCGCCGCAACGAACTCCTCACCGCCTGGCTGCGCCGCCCCGTGCCGTACGCGCTGGCCCGCACCCGCGCCCTCGCGGCCGAGGCCCGGCACGACGGCCACGCCCGGCGCGCCCTGCGCGGGACGCTGGCCCGCCTGCCCGCCGCGCTGCGGGCACGCCGGCCCCTGCCCCCGCACGTGGAGCGGGCCGCGCGCCTGCTGGAGGGAGCGGCCACGTGACCGACCGCCGTACGACCGTCGTCGTCATCACCCACAACCGGCGCCGGGAACTCCTGCGCACCCTCGACCGCCTCGCCGAACTGCCGGAGGACCCGCCGGTGATCGTCACCGACAACGGCTCCACGGACGGCACCGCCGAGGCCGTCGCCCGCCACCACCCCCGGGTCCGGCTGCTGCGGCCCGGCCAGAACCTCGGCGCCGTCGGCCGCAACCTGGCGATCCGGCAGGTGGACACGCCCTACATCGCCTTCTGCGACGACGACTCCTGGTGGGCGCCCGGCTCGCTGACCGGGGCCGCCGACCTGCTGGACCGGCATCCGGCGCTGGGCTCGGTCACGGCCCGGATCGTCGTCGAACCCCACGGCACCGACGACCCGATCGTCGACGAGCTGCGCGACTCACCCGTCCCCGGCCCGGGTTGGCTGCCGGGCCCGGCCCTGGGCTCGTTCCTGGCCGCCGCGACCGTGCTGCGCACCGACGCCTTCCGGGCCGCGGGCGGCTTCCACCCGCGGCTGTGGCTGGGCGGCGAGGAGGAGCTGCTCGCCGCGGACCTCGCGGCCGACGGCTGGTGGCTGACGTACGCGGACCACCTGGCGGTGCACCACCACCCGTCCGTCGCCCGGGACGCCACCCTGCGCCGGACCCACGGCATCCGCAACACCCTGTGGTTCACCTGGCTGCGCCGCCCGGCCGGTCCCGCGCTGCGCCGGACCGTGAACCTGGCCCGCACGGTCCCGCGCGACACCGCGTCCCTGCGTGCCTTCGCCGAGGCGGCGGCCGCCCTCCCCTGGGTGCTGCGCGAACGCCGGGTCCTGCCGCACGAGGTGGAGTCCCGCCTGCGCCTGCTGGAACCGGCCCAGCGGGCCTCCAAGGCCCGCCGCTACACGGGCTGACCCTCCATCGCCCGACGCCTTCCCGTCGGGCGATG